>CAYIBQ010000034.1:0-7362 GCA_964361695.1 uncultured Candidatus Saccharibacteria bacterium
TGTGTGAAAAAGTGTGCGAAAAAGACCCCTCATAACGGAGGGGTCTTGTGTTTTTTGGGGGTTTATAAAATTCGTATGGTAAGCATCACGATTGAAAAATTGCCACAGTTTGATGGCCATGAGATGGTCTCATATTTTAGTGATCAGGCAACCGGGTTGCGCGGATTTATTGCTATACACAATACCCATCTTGGACCGGCAACCGGTGGTACGCGGTACTGGCGCTATGACTCCGAACGTGAGGCATTGAGCGATGTGCTCAACTTGTCGCGGGCAATGACGTATAAATGTGCTCTTGCGGGCGTACCCTATGGTGGTGGCAAGGCCGTGATCATGCGCAATGCCCGTTATCCGAAGAATACAGTACTTTTATCTGCATACGCGCGCGCCATAAACCTCTTTAACGGAAAGTTCTATACCGGAGAAGATGTAGGCATGACCGAGCATGATGTTGCGACACTTGCAAAATATTCACCGTTTATTAATGGTCTGCCCGGGAAAGCCGGTGATCCCGCTCCGTGGGCGGCATTGAGCGTTTTCTACGCCATGGAGGCAGGTCTGAAAGCGATATACGGCACGACGGTTATACGGGGGAAAACTTTTGCCATAAAAGGACTTGGAAAAGTAGGAAGCGAAGTTGTGCGGCTTATTACCGAACGCGGCGGTGAAGTTTATGGAGCGGATATACGACGGGATGCCGCAAAAAAAGCTGTACGCCGGTTTCCGAAGATCAAAATCGTCCGCTCGGGAGATATTCATACGCTGAAAACAAATGTATTTTTGCCGTGTGCTTTGGGAGGCGATTTTAATGGGAGAACGATACCCCAGTTGAAATGCGATATGGTATGCGGGGGTGCAAACAACCAGCTCGTATCTCCGCAGGACGGAGTGCGCCTGCATGAACGCGGGATTTTATACATCCCTGATTATGTAGCAAATGCGGGGGGGCTGATCAATGTAGCCGAAGAGTGGAACAAGGAGGGCTATAGTCGCGATGAAGTTCGTCGGAAAATAAAAGATGTGGGCAAGACAGCCGCCCGAGTAATCGCCCTTGCCCAAAAGAAACATCAGCCCACCAGTATTGTCGCTGACCGCATGGCAGAGGAAATTTTTACGGCACCAAGACAGGGATATGCGTCGTCGGGACAAAAGATATTGATTCCGCATCAGGCGCGGTTGGTGCGCGAATTCGTTACTGCCTGATTCTTTGGGACACACGCATGTCGTTCAGATTTTTTTCGCCTCCGCGTGATATGAAGAAAGAAATCCGTGATCTCACTGGCAAGCCGGCTGATTTTTGGTGTCAGCGTGGAGATGCGATGGCTCTCCGATTGTTTCAGTATGCATGCAAAACCACTTCTGCCTACCGCCAGTTTCTAAATAAATATAAGGTCAAGACAAAAAATATCCGCACGATCGGGGATTTTAAAAAACTGCCGCTGACAGACAAGACAACGTATCTGCGGTCTTTTCCATATCGTGATCTTTTTCCTGATAGTGATATGTCTCATATCACCACGATCTCTGCAACATCGGGCTCCACTGGAGAACCTTTCTATTTCCCGCGCGGCGAGGAGCAGGATTGGCAATCCGAATATGTGGCAGAAATATTTTTAAGAAACCAATTTGATATCCACAACAAAAAGAGTTTGGTAATCATCGGATTTGGCATGGGTATCTGGATAGGGGGAATCCTAACGTACAAGTATTTTAATCAGCTTGCGCGAAAGGGATATCATCTTTCCGTAGCTCCGGCGGGTACGAATATAGAATTATGCCTCAAGACCGTAAAACAGTTCGCGCATCTCTACGATCAGGTGATTTTGATCGGTTATCCGCCGTTTATCAAAGATGTCATTGACGAAGGGCCCGCACACGGAGTGTCGTGGAAAAAACATCGGATAAAAATTCTCACCGCGGCCGAGGGATACTCGGAGCAATTTAGGGCATATCTCACGCGACATGCAGGCATCAAAAATCCCCTCACTGATACAATAAACATATACGGTTCGGTAGAACTCGGCACTATGGCTCATGAGACGGCGCTGACCAATCTTATTCGTGGATATCTGGCAAAAGATCTGGATCTCCGCCGTACGATTTTGCCTCATTCGCATGATCTCCCGACACTTGCACAATATCATCCCGATATCGTGTATTTTGAGGAAGTGGATGGCGAAGTGGTTGCATCAGGCCTCGGATCTGCCATGCCTTTGATACGATACCGTTTTGCCGACAGAGGAGGTGTCGTGCCATTTGACGATATGGTCAGAATGCTCAAGGAACACGGCATAGATATCGTGCTTGAAGCGCGCAAGCGCGGCATCGCGTCCGCTGTCATGCGCTTACCATTCGTGTATGTAGGCGAGCGGGTTGATTTGGCACTTGTTGTGCGGGGTGCCAACATCTATCCCGACGAGATCAAGACCGCCCTTCAACACAAATCACTGGAAAAGTTTGTGACGGGCAAGTTTACCATGATTAAAAAAGAAGATAAACAATTGAACGAGTATTTTGAAATTAATGTGGAGTTGAAAAAGGGACTACGGCCGCAAGGTCTTCTGGCAGGAGACATTCAAAAAGTTGTTGTTGAAACACTTCGAAAGATTAATTCCGAATATAGCGACCAATATCAATCGGTACCAAAAATCATGACCCCTCCGATTATACTTTGGGCATTTCAGGATAACCTCTATTTCAAGGTTGGTACCAAACAAAAGTGGATTAAGAAATAAAGATATGGATATTGGTAAAACTTTTGCAAAAAAAGAGAAAAACAAAGCAGATTCTGCACCTATTATTTTTGACCTGCACAAAAGACGAGATCGCCAAATCATATCTCGTCTGATTATTCAATCTACGATAGTGCATGTGAATGATGATTATGTTGAGCAGTTAAGGGAATATTTTGGAATTACGAACCCGACGATGGTATATACGCGTGGTTTTGGAGAGGCGTTTCAGGCATATCTCAAGAATGTGCAAAAGAAAAAGCCCTTATGGCAACAGGGGCGCTGGGTCTATTTTCCGTGGATCTCCACGCTCTCGCATATTTTGGAAGACAAGGAGTTTCAGATGGTACGGACTGCACGCAATAGATATCTCATCAATAAAGATGAGCAGGAAAGATTCTATCATGCAACCATAGGTATCGCTGGGCTGTCGGTCGGCAACAGCGTCGCACTCGCGATCGTCCTGCAAGGTGGAGCGCGACGCATCAAGCTCGCTGATTATGACCGTCTGGCGCTTACCAATATCAACCGCATTCGTACGGGTGTGCAGAACCTTGGTCTTCCTAAGGCAGAGGTGACGGCACGAGAGATCTACACCATCAATCCGTACGCAAAAGTAGAAATATTTTCTGATGGTCTGAACAAGAAAAATATTACGCGCTTCTTTTCCGGCCTTGATGTAGTTATAGATGAAATTGATAATCTCGCCGTAAAATATCTTATCCGCGAGCAAGCGAAAAAACATCGCATTCCGGTACTTATGGGCGCGGATAACGGTGACAATGCGATTGTGGATATTGAGCGCTATGACAAAAACCCCCGCACGCCCTTTTTCCACGGAAGATTGGGCAAAACGAGCTATGAGGAACTGTCAAAACTGGATAAATTCGGCATCGGTCGGACGATTACGCGTCATCTCGGTCCCGAAAACGTAACCCCGCGTATGCTGGAGTCCCTCGGAGAGATGGGAAAGACGATCGTCTCGTGGCCCCAACTCGGGGGGGCGGCACTCCTGAACGGCTGTGCAATTGCCTACTGTGCTCGAAAAATTATCACTGGCCAGCCGTTAGAAAGCAATCGCGCGCTCATCTCTCTGGATGAGAAACTGGAGCCCGGGTATTATTCTCTTGCAAAAAAGAAAAAACGCGCCAAAGTCGCGCGCGAGTTTGCAAAGAAGATGAATATCTCTCAAGAGCCCCAAAATATATGATGGTGATCACATCCACAAGTGTAGGGTTTCTGCTGACCTCCCTAGGTTTACTGTTCTGCAGTCTTCGCTTTTTTAGGGCATTTCAAAATTTCAAAGGAGGAAAGTCAGAAAGCAGGATTGGGATTTTGCTTTCCGTTTTTCTCTTTAATTTTGCTTTAGTGACAGGGACGCTTGGATTCGGAACCTTATTTTTTGCCAACAATCCAAAGATTTTGCATACTATTGTGGTCGTTTCTCACTTTTTCTTAACAACGACTGCGATTTTGGGTATTTATGTTGTCTCCTATACATTCTTTCCCTGGATCTCATCACGGCTCATGGCTGTATTCCCCCTATTCTCTGGAGTCATGCTTATTATTCTTTCTATTGTTCAGGACTCTAAACCATTTTTGGACAGAAGCGGTGTGATTGATTTCAATATGTCCCGTCCCGTATCTGTTTTGCTCTCCTATCTTCTCTTCTTTGGTATTGGTTCGGTGTTTGTCATCTTCACGCGCTTATTGTATCAGGCGAAGTCATACGAGGTGCGCATTATTTCTTTTGTCATGTCTGTGTTTGCTTTTCTAGGCATCTTGAATGCCTTTTTCCGTTACTTGTTACCTGAAAGCATGGGGTCTCAATTCCTGCGAACTGGCATCTATGACACCGTACATATCCTTACAGGCGTTGCTTTTATATCGTTATTTGCTCTGCCCCCGATAATTCTGTTATACCTTTCAAAAAATAAGAATCGTAGAGAAGAATAATAACCAACTCCCGGCGGCAAGCAAAAGTGGGTGAAGAAATAGTCATACTTTATCTTGCCCTCTATGAGCGTGGTGGATATTTCTTACAGTGGAGGACCGTTAGGTGATGCAAGCATGCGGCCTGATTTATCAAAACATGCGGTGCTGGGGATATGTTGACTTTCTGTACTTCCATAAATCTCTACGGGAATATCGTATTTTACGATGATACTGCAAAGGGGCTGTTCCTGGGTCACATACAGCAGTTGCCAGCTACCATCTATTTTTTTGAAGACGCCCGTTGCGCCGGTTCTTCGTGCGCCAAGACCCAAAAGCGCAAAATCGCCGACAGTTTTGCGAATATCAACCACCTCATATCCTACTTGTCCGCGGCCTGCATACAGCGCCTTGAGGAAAGGTAGTTGTTCACGATAACGCTGATTGATATTCTCGGAGCACGCCAGCATGATGCGGATGCCTGCGTTGTTGAAGTCGGTCCCATGGCTGGTGATTTCGGGATTGGTGATCAGCGTGCATTTGGTGTCGTCTTTTTCAAAGGCAAGTATGTAATCATAAAGCGTTTCATCATCTTCTGACGATGAGCTGTTGAGCTTATTTTGCGTAAAACTGTTCTGTAAAAATATAGGAGGAATGACGCGATTGACTTCTTGGATTGTAGGATGTCGTATGCACACCGCTCGTTCACAGAGCGTATTAAATGATATAAAGATAGTAAAACCAACTGCGCTTCTATCAAGAGTATTCCATCCATCTCCCGTAATCCACCATAATGTGGCATCTGAGGGTCCGGAAAAAGAAATTTCCGAAGTAGGATTGATTGCATCGTATATGGCACGGACAACGCTATCCGGCTTATCGGATGCAAATATGGGTTCTTTTGTATCCCATATAATTTTTTTAGTCGTAAATGGTTCATTAAAAGATGTAATTGGTGCAGAAATGTGCTTTTTTTCTGCCTCGTCTGTTCCTTTAAACTGCACTATAAAAAACATAATTGCTATGGAGCTTGCAAGGATGAGTATTGAGATATATATGTTTTTGTGCTTCTTCATATTCCTATTCCAAAAAGAGAAATGTATAGCGGCGGTACAGCATTGCTGTACCGCCGCGTTTTAGAACAAACGCATCATACGACATAATACAACGTGTATGACCATGTCCGCCAGAGTTTATTATAGAAATCGCTGTAACTCATCAGATGCGTCTGGACGCGTCCGTCGAGATCCCAGTTGCTGTCCACAAACAGGACGCTTTGGGACATTTTACCCGCGATTATCGCCGTATGCGGCATGCCGCTCCGCAGTTTCATCTGTACGATCCAGCCAGTGGGGGCATTTTCCAACAGTCGGCACATGCTGTCCGTGATAACATTTCTATTGGGGTCATATTCCCATCGGTAATCATCGGGAGCGGCTTTGGTAGAGGGAATAGCCACATGATACTTAGAAGCGGTCTGAACGACCGTTCTCGCCCAATCTTTACATGAACCGCCATAACCTCCCATCCAAGGTGCCGTGGCATCTACAATCGCCTGATTCCGAGACATCTGCGAAAGACCATGCCACCAGCTACTGCCATGGGCGTGCAGAACTTTTGGTGTCAGCAGAGCGGCAGATCCGATGAGCGCCGCTTTTCCGATGGCACCCAGAAAACCCCGTCTGTTTACGTCAGGAACAGTGATACCCATTGCCTTGTCCTTTCAAAGAACGGTACAATTGACATATGCGCATAGAGGCATGCGCGCGAGGGGACTAAAGAGAATATATAACAGTTGTTATATATTGACAACAGCAGTTATCCACAGGAGAAGATGCTAATATACTGTTAGGATTGTATCCTTTTGATTGTTCTTGAATAAACGCTAAAATGGGTGAACTTTGCCGCTATGTCAACTGGGTTATCGTCAGTACCGCATTGAAATATAGAGGAAAGACCCGTAGGATAAATGTAAAGTCCTATGCGCAGCGTATTAGTAAAAGCAGGGTTAAGTCATTTGTGTATATGCTCCAAAGCGATGTTTGAGAAAATATGCAGGGAAAAAGAAAAATTATTATAGACACCGATCCGGGGCACGACGATGCTCTTGCGATTTTACTTTTAGAGAGATCCGGTCTTTTTGATATTAGGGCGATTACCACGGTTGCGGGGAATAGTTCTATTGAAGATACGACAAATAATGCAAGATATGTGCTGGATCTGATTAAGAGTGAAACTCCACTTTACTCCGGAGCCGAAAAACCTCTCAAACGAGAACTTATTATGGCAGAAGTGCACGGCAAAGGAGGTCTCGCAGGATCCGTGATTACAAAACGAGAGCGCTTGACCAAAAACGCTTCTCAAAAAATTATTGAACTCGTTCAAGAAAATCCGGGTGAGATATCTATTGTATCTCTTGGCCCAGAAACAAATATCGCCGATGCGTTTTTGCGTGATCCAGAACTCCCGAAATTAATACGCGAGATCGTAATCATGGGAGGTGCCATTGCTGTACCGGGAAATAAAAATAGAGTCGGAGAATTCAATATCTTTGTCGATCCGGAGGCGGCTGATATCGTATTGAAAGCTGATGTAAGAAAAGTGCTTGTGTCGCTTGATGTATGCAATGATGTCGTTTTGACGATAGAAGATTTCGAGAGATTATATGGCTCTCCACTCTATGAACCGATTAAAAAAA
>CAYIBQ010000035.1:0-7349 GCA_964361695.1 uncultured Candidatus Saccharibacteria bacterium
CGTGATGCCAGGTCGTCCAGTATCCACCAGTACCAGCTCTGACGCCCTGCGCGGTACGTGGCAGATGCCCACGGGCGGATGGCGCCCTCGGCAATAGAAAGTCGCTGGTTGGGCAGTACGAGTTCAGGATCTACTTCCAGTGTGGAGCCGAGCCCCGTACACGCGGGACACGCGCCATACGGGCTGTTGAAAGAAAACGTGCGCGGCTCAATGTCTGGCAGGTTGATGCCACACTCCGCGCACGCAAAATGCTCGGAAAAAAGCATATCGCTAAACATTCCAACATTCTTGAGAATGTTGGAATGTTTTTTAACAACGGACCCGGCACCGTTATGATCTGGCGCCGGAGAAGCAACGATGAGTATCCCCTTTCCTATCTTCAGCGCGGTTTCCACCGAGTCGCGCACGCGCGAGCGCTCAATGTCTCTGCTCGGCACAAAACGATCTACGACTACTTCAATAGAATGTTTCTTTTGCTTGTCCACGGGTGCGGCCAGGGCTTCCTCAATGGTCTGCAGGGCGCCGTTCCACCGGACGCGCAAAAATCCCCCGCGCTTTATTTCTTCCAGCACTCCCCTGTGCTCACCTTTTTTACTACGGATGAGGGGTGCTAGTATGGCAATCTCGCGCTTTGCGGGCAGGGCGCTGATCGCGCGGACAATCTGGTCTGCGGTTTGCCTCCCTACGGGTTTGCCGCACTGCGGGCAGTGGGGCTTGCCGATGCGGGAGAACAGGATGCGCAGATAATCATATATCTCCGTGATGGTGCCTACCGTAGAGCGCGGATTTTTTGAAATGGATTTCTGGCTTATAGAAATTGCGGGCGACAGTCCGTCTATGGAATCCACATCCGGCTTGTCTTTGACGCCCAAAAATTGCCGCGCGTATGTTGAGAGCGATTCCACGAATCTGCGTTCCGCTTCGGCATAAATAGTATCAAACGCCAGCGAGGACTTGCCCGATCCGGAGAGTCCGGTGATCACGACTAGGGCATTGCGCGGTATGTCCACATCCACACTTTTCAGATTGTGCGCCCGCGCCCCCCGCACGCGGATATGTCCCGTGTTCTCTCCAGATTCCGTGCGCTGTTTTCGTGCCATATGGAAAACAAGTATATCATCGCTGTCAAGAAAAAGACAGAGGCGGGGTGCGCCTCTGTTCTGATGACCTGTGTTACAGCAGGAAACTATACTTCTTCGCCCGGTATGCGTCCCAACAGCCATGTACGTAGTGCGCGCATTCGGGAGATAATCCACCGTTTCCGATCAGCTTTCTGCATATCCCGCAACACGTCTCCAGACATGGAGGGATCGTGTGTTCCTTCCGGAGTGAGTGATGCCCTTAGTCCGCAACCGGTGCATTCCCATATATCATCCCCGCAAAAACGAAGCCAAAGCTGGTACTTGGCGGTACACCGCAAAAGACACAAAGGATCTGTAGGAGTGGGATAATGGCCACCCTTATTAAGAATGTAGAGAAATATCCCCTTTCTTCCGAAAATGTCTCTTCCCGGCCGTAATGCGCGCTTGAACATATTAGGTCTCCTTATAGACACATGGTGGTAAGAGCGGCAAAAGAATGATACCATAATGCCGATTGAAATAGTGATTGTCAATTATGGTCAATCGTCCCAAGGCAATTCCCCATACGCCGGGCGTGTATCTTTTTAAAAAAGGATCCGCGCTCATGTACATCGGCAAAGCGCTTGATTTGCACAAGCGGCTTACTTCGTATTTTAGAAAAAGCGTCAGCGACAAGGTGGCGCGCCTGCGCGCGGAAGCGACTGCGGTGGAATGGAGCGAGACCGCATCGGAAATTGAGGCGCTGATACGCGAGGCGGAACTCATCCGGCGGTATGTGCCCAAATACAACGTGCTCATGCGCGACGACAAAAGCTATCTGTACGTCGCGACCACGCGCGAGCAATTTCCCCGCGTGGTCGCGGTGCGCAAAACCATGATTGCGGATGCGCGCTGGGCGCATGTCATCGGCCCGTTTATCAGTGGCTCTACGCTCTACGCGACGCTAAAACTTCTCCGGCGCATATTCCCCTACTGCACATGCCGTACACCGCACAAGCGTCCGTGTTGGAACGCGCAGATCGGGAGATGCCTTGGTTTTTGCTGTGGCAAAAACCAAACGCAAAACGCAAAGTCCAAAGCGCAAAGCGACGAATACGCTAAAAATATAAAAAATGTCGTCGCGGTGTTGAGCGGCAAACGGCGGGGACTTTCTTTGCGTTTGAAAAAAGAAATGCGCGAGGCGTCGCACAGCGAGCAGTACGAACGCGCGGCACTTCTGCGCGATCAGGCAGAACGGCTGGAGGACATTTTTCGGCATCGGCATACGCTCTCGTCTCTACGAAATAAAAAAGTCCGCGTCATTTGGCCGCGGATTGAGAAAATCATCCGCGAAACAACCGGCGCGGAGCGCAAAATCAGCCGCGTGGAAGGATATGATATTTCAAATATTTCCGGCACGTCTGCCACTGGCTCCATGGTCGTGTTTGTGGATGGGACGGCGGTGAAATCGGAATACCGGAAATTTAAGATCAAGACCGTGCATCAGCCGAGTGATGTAGATATGCACCGCGAGGTCATGCGGCGGCGGCTAGTACACCCCGAATGGCCGTATCCGGAGCTCATCGTCATTGACGGCGGCAAACCCCAGCTCAATGCGGTGCTGTCCATCATGCGCGAGGCGCGCATGAAAAACCACGCGCTCGGCATTACGCTTTCGGCACTCGCCAAACGCGAAGAGGAGCTCTATACTGAAAACGGGCGCGCGCCTGTGCGTCTTGATTCCCTGCCCCGTCCGGTCATGCATTTTTTCCAGCGCGTCCGCGATGAGTCACACCGGTTTGCAAAAAAGTACCATCATAAATTGCGCGAAATCTCGTACCGTGGACAAGCGCCAAAAATCAAAGCGCCGTGAGATAAAAAAGAAACGCCGCCGCTATCCCGTGAGCGGCCGCGGTATTTTCGTGATCGCGCGGATGAAAGGCGGTACATAAAACCCGTCCCGACGTACGTCGGGACGGGTTTTATTACATCCCCTCTCCTGCCAACTGCTTCATCAGATCTTTGCCTTTTTTGGAAAGGCCCTTGGGTGTCTCTATTTTTATCTGCACCAAGAGGTCGCCTCTGCCGTAGCCCGATGCGCGCCATGCGCCTTTGCCACGCACGCTCAATATGTCCCCCGACTGCGTGCCTTCGGGAACTTTCAGGCGAATGGGTCCGTCAATAGTAGACAGATCTACCGTATCGCCGAGAGCCGCCTGTGATATCTTGAGCGAGAGCTGGGTGATGATGTCATCACCCTGTCGCCGTCGCGCGGGATCGGGTATGACGCGGATTTCAATATATAAATCCCCCGCTGTCCTGCCGCCCGGAAGCGCGTCTCCTTTGCCGGTTATTTTCAGCACTTCCCCGTCGCGTATCCCGCGGGGGATAAATACTTCCAGCGTCTCGCGCTTTTCCAATACGCCCTTGCCCCTGCACTCAATGCAGGGTTGTTCAGGAATCTTGCCCGCACCGCGGCAGTCGGCACACGTGGCGACGGAGGTAAATGAGCCAAGAAATGTACGTTGGGTTTTTTGTACATGCCCCTTTCCTTCGCACGCGGGACACGTGCGCACCGCGGTATCGGGCTCGCCGCCCGAGCCATTGCAATGGCTACAGCGCGTCACCCGGCCGATCTCCAGTTCTTTTTTGGCGCCGACGATGGATTCATCAAATGATATTTCAATGCCGATCCGGATGTCGCGTCCCCGTTCCTGTGTCTGCTTGCGGCGTGAGCCGCCGAAAAAATCATCCACCATATCCGATAGGTCAAAATCGGCAAATCCTCGTGCGTCAAACCCTTCGCCGAAGTCCACGCGAAACCCGCCAGGCCATCCAGAGCCGCCGCCGGCTCCTGCCCGCGGGTCGCCGCCTTCAAATACCTGCCCGAACTGGTCGTACTGGGTGCGCTTGCGCTCATCCGAAAGAATCTGGTATGCCTCATTGATCTCTTTGAAACGCTTTTCATCCCCTCCCTTGTCGGGATGGAATTTATGCGCCAGAGAACGATAGGCCTTTTTCACCTCCTCTTTGGTGGCGTTGCGAGCAAGTCCCAATAATTTGTAATAATCCTTGGTTGCCATGGGTTTATGAGTTTATAGCGTGAGGCGCTCCACATCAATCTGGCGACGCTCGCTTTTGACTATTGTAGCCATCCGCAGGACGTACAGCAAGAGCGCTGAGACGGCAACACTCGCCAGGGAGAGCGGGAATGTAAACGCCTTGAATGCAAAGAAAAATGCCAGCGCGGAGATAAGGGGGAGGAATTGGACAAACGGCCCAAGCGCCAGCTCCAGACGCTCAATAACCGCGCGATGCATGACATCACCCACGCGCTCGGATCCCGTCAGCGTAATGCCGTATTGCTTTGCAAACGCGTCGCGCTGGTGAGCCAATAGTTCCGTCAGCCCCTGCTCACTGGTTTTGGACAAGACCACACCACTTTTTTTCAGTTCCTGCCGAATGCCTGCAGTCAGCAGTTCATCTACGGTCATGTCCGCCCGTATCTCGGGCAGGCCCGTGCTTGCTTTGAGCGGTTCGGCAAGCACGCGGATAACGATATCCGTGACCGTCTTCGGTACCAACACCGCCGTGGCTTTTTGTCGGTCAGCCATCTGTATGGTCTGAAAATAAAACCAGGAGGCGATGATACTCGCGACCGTGAAGAAAATGGGCAGTCCTGCTTTGGCGATCTTTGGCGTGCTGAATCCCAGAGAGAGCATGTGCTCACGGTGCATTCGGCGTACTGCAAAGAGGGCCAGGAGCCCCGTAACAGGTACGAAGACGAGCATGGGTGACGACCCGAGGAGTACTGTCTGCCAGTTTCCGGCGAGAAAAAATGCGGGCATGACCGTGAGAAGTGCCACGGCATTGCGCAGTCCCCCGTGGGTAATGAGGGCAGAGCTGATAAAAAACAAAGACCCTGCGAGCATGAGCGCTACGGCTGGTGCGGCAAACGATGTTGCGTTGTTCAGCACACCCGACTGGAACAACGGCATGGCCTCCTGCCACAGCCAGAAAGCGAAAAAGCCAATCACAACCGTGACCAGTGACAGCAGAAGTTCTTTTGTTGCTATCGTTTTTATCATTGGCACTGTATCTATACGCTTACCCATCCATCCTACCGCAGGTTGGGCACGTAAGCCAATAGAAAAGCGACAGCCGGTGGGCTGTCGCTGGATACGGCGTGAAATATGATATTTGCGCTATCCAAAATATACCGCTATGTCACATTTTGTTTCCTGTCTTTCTTCTTCTCATCGGCTCTTTTGAGCCATGGAAGAATTATACAGTCACCTACGATCACTATAATGAGATAAAGAACACCAGATCCGACAAGCATACAGTAGGCAATGACATCATCAGGCGTGAGACGCATACTAGCCCTTTCTGTCTTATGGGCTCTCTGTTTGGAACCATCCGAGATATTGCCGCATACGGCGAATTCTCGGCCATACGATCAAAATGGTAGCAACCACGGTGAAGAGTATACCTCCCCACCACACCACGATACTATCTCTTGTCACGTCTCTTCCTACGAGAATAGCAGCAGAAGAGGATACACCTATGATGAGAAATAATGCGGCGGTGCGATATCCTAACCCCATGATTCTTTCGCGGCTGATTGCCTCGCGGCCCGACCAGTCATTTGGCATGTGCTTGGTGATGTCCGCGAGATACGCCTCCAACTGTCGTATGACGTTCTCATGATTTAGGAGTATCATTGCGACTGCCGCGGCCATATACGGGATTACGAGTGCCAGCTGGCGGAACTCCTGACTGCCAAATGCAACTGCAATCAATGTAGCGGCGGCAGCGATATATCCAATAAGAATGTTCTCGCGTGCTGCAATGCGTATGGTCATTTGCTGGTTTGCTGCCTCATAGCGTGGACCCCAGTAAATGTTGTCAACTCGGTATCGCTCCTCGCGTTGGCCAACCGATTCTGCCACAGGACATCTCCTTTCTTTGTCGCAAATAAAATGTGAGTGAGCCAAGAACAAAATAGCACGTTTCGTGCTATTTTGCAAGTGCGGAGGATGGTTGGTCAGAGGTTTATGTAAATACTTCGCGCTGAGGCGCTTTTCTAGCGCTTTTGCCACTGGGGAGCGCGGCGGGCTTTTTTGAGGCCGAACTTTTTGCGTTCTTTCATGCGGGGATCGCGCTTGAGATATCCTGCGCGCTTGAGACGCTTGCGGAAATCAGCGTTGAACTTGATGAGCGAGCGGGCAAGGCCGTGACGGACGGCTTCGGCCTGCGCATGAATACCGCCGCCGGATACCATGACAGAAATGCGGAACCGCTCCCACAGCTTCATCTTTTTCAGCGCGTCCTCAACAATTTTCTGCAGTTCCAGCGCGGGGAAGTACTGGCCGTAGGGCTTGGTGTTTACGGTAAATGCTCCCGGACGGGTGTACACCCGTACACGGGCAATGGCCGTCTTGCGACGCCCCACGGATTCAAAATAACGCTCGGGGCGGCGCGCTGCGGCTTCAACTTTTTCCGCATCCGCGGCATCGGTGCTGTCTATGGTGTCTACTGCTGTGGGTGGGGTGGCGGATATCACCGGCTCCTGTTCGGGAGCTGATTCCTCCTTTGTCGTACGGCGCACTGGACGTTTTTTGATGGTTTCTGGCATACAATGGTATCAGGACTGTTCTTTGATCAGCGTAAGATTTTTCATCATGCGGGGACGCAGGCGGTTCTTGGGCAACATGCCGTTTACCGCGTGCCTCAGCACCAGTCGTGAATCGCGTTTCTGGAGGCGCTCCAGGGTTTCTTCTTTCAATCCGCCCGGGTATCCACTATGGTGGCGGTACATTTTCTGCTCTCCTTTCCGGCCGGTCGTGCGCATGCGGTTGGTATTGTAGACCGTGACGCGGTTGTGGCTTTCGCGTGCAGGATCAAAACTTGGATCTTTTTTCCCCTGCAGCAGGTCTGCCACTTCAGTGGCGAGGCGTCCCACTATCTTGTCTTCTGCGTCAATCGTGTAATCCATAACCGTTATTTCACCAGTTCCAGGATGGCGATTCGTGCGCTGTCACTCTTGCGCGCGCCCATCTTTATGATGCGGGTATAGCCGCCCGGGCGTCCGACCAGTTCTCCTGCCCGCTGTATCGCGTACTTTGTCGTAGCGGTCGAAGACAGAGACACCAAAAGCCGCCGGTTGGCGAGGGTGGGTGATTTGGCGCGGGTCAAGACTTTCTCCACATACGGACGCAATGCTTTTGCTTTGGCCTCGGTGGTTTCAATCCTGCCGTGCATGAAAAAAGAAGCGGCCATGGTTTT
>CAYIBQ010000036.1:0-7025 GCA_964361695.1 uncultured Candidatus Saccharibacteria bacterium
ATTCCAAAACTCCCAGATGGCTGGGTAAAGAAAAAGAAATTAAACGAGTTTTGGATTTGGAATGGTCTTATTATCATAACTTAGCGTCAGTATAGCAAAAGCAAAATTCTTGTCAAGTTTTTAAAAAAGAGGCGTACGGACACCCTTGTGTCCCTCTGGATTCAAAAGTGCCTGATGGTTTATTTTCTACGCAGGAAATATTTTCCCGCCTCCACGGCGAGGATGTTGAGGAGCCCCACGCCGATCACGCCCAGCACCCACGGGAACGGCAGAGAGACCGTACCGAAAATATACTGGGCGAACGGCATATACACTGACCATAAAGTCAGTATGATGCCGATACCGGCGCCCGCAGTCAGATAGCGGTTGGAGAAGGGATTATAGGTAAATATGCTCCGTTCCAAACTGCGTATGGAAAACGAGAGGAACAGGGTGTAGGTCGCGAATGATGCGAAAATAAATGTGCGGACGAGTAGGGGATCAAATCCCCACTTCAACAGGACATAATAAAAAAGAAACAACAGCGCCGATGTGGAAAAGCCGATGGCGACGATCACGACGCGCATGGTGCGGTCAAACAGGTTGCGGTCAAGCGTGCGGGGTTTTTTCCCCAGACCGTCCACGCCCTGCTCAAAGGCGAGAGCAAGTGCCGGAAAACTGTCCGAGAAGAAGTTCACAAACAGGATTTGGAGTGCCGAGAGCGGGAGAGGCAAGCCCATCACCAGCGCTCCGCCGATGAGTAGAACCTCATCCAATGCGTCGGACAAAAGATATACGATCACCTTGCGGATGTTATCCAAAATCTTTCTACCCTCTTCAATCGCGGAAACAATCGTCTCAAAACTGTCATCCAGAAGCACGAGATCGGCAGCACTTTTTGCCACATCGCTCCCCGATCCCAACGCGATGCCTATCTCCGCGCGCGTGAGCGCCGGGGCATCATTGACCCCGTCGCCCGTGAGCGCCACGACCTCTCCCTGGCTCTGGTACCATGCCACGATTGCGGTTTTCTGCTCGGGCGTTACCCGGGCGTATACTGAAACGTCTTTTGCTCTACTCTGCCACTCTTCAGGTTTTAAATCTCGCAGATCATCACCCGTAAGTGTTGCTTGCCCCTCTCGCGCGATGCCGAGCGTGCGGGCAATGTATTCTGCCGTGCCACGGTGATCGCCGGTTACCATGATTGTCCGCACGCCCGCTGACGCAATCCGGCGTATGGCGCCTGCAACCCCGGGACGCAGAGGATCGCGAAACGACAGCAGTCCCAAAAAATGAAATCCGTGGAGATAATGCTCTGCGTGGATGTCTTCACGATGGCTGGTTTCCTTGATCGCAGTACCGAGCACTCGTTCGCCAAGAGATGTCCGACGCTCCAGTTCTTTTCGCATATCTGCCTGTTTTGCGTCGGACATGTCGGCAAAACCGATCAGTACATCGGGCGCGCCGAACAACACCATACGGAATCCGCGATCGGATGCAGACAGAGTTGCAGAAAATTTCCGTACGGAATTGAAGGGCATCTGGTCTATGAGCATTGGACGTTCTGCCGGCGATACGCCCCGCAGAGCCGCACCCCGCACGAGCGCCACCTCAACCGGACGGCCGAACATATTCCATGATTCCGGCGCATCGCCCGGGTTTTCAATAACGACATCCGTGTTGGTAACGGCGGCTTTCAGCAATTCTTTTTCTTCAGCGCCGGCGTAGGGCACAACGGCGGAAAGTTCCATCCTCGCCTGCGTCAGCGTACCTGTTTTGTCCGTAAGGATAACCGTGGTGGAGCCGAGTGTTTCTGCGGCAAGCAGGCGGCGCACCACGGCTTTACGCGCGGCAAGACGCTCAACCCCTACGGCAAGAATCATGGTGAGCGCTACGGGTAATCCTTCCGGCACAGCAGAAACGGCAACCGCAACCGCGATCAGAAACGTCTCTGCGACGCCGTACCCAAACCACACGCCCAGCATAAAAAGACCTGCGATTAAAACAGCGAGCACCGCACCCGTGCGGCTCGCAAAACGGCTGATGGCGCGTTCCAGAGGAGTTGGCGCGCGCTTACTGGAGCTAATGAGCAAGGCGATTCTCCCGAATTCGGTATCCGCACCGATGGCAGTGACCACAGCGTCTCCCACACCCTCGGTGACCAGTGTGCCGCGATAGAGCATGGACGAGCGTTCGGCAAGGCCGGTCTCGGGAGACAACGCATTGGCCTGCTTCCCCACGGGCAGGGACTCTCCCGTAAGCACGGCCTCATCCGCTTCCAAACTTTGACTGAAAATGACGCGCGCGTCCGCAGGCACCTGATCGCCCTGACGCACGCGGATGATGTCCCCCGGCACCAGGTCTTCCGCACGCACTTCTTCTTCTCCTTCACGTCTGCGTACCCGCGCACGAGTATGAATATATGAGTGGAGGCGCGCCAGCGCTGACTCCGCCTTGTACTCCTGATAAAATCCCAAGACGCTGTTGGCAATGACCGCGGCAAAGATGACACCGGTCTCCACCCATTCTCGCAGAACAATCGTGGCGCATCCTGCGGCAATAAGGACGAGGACGAGCGGACTCGCGACTTGGCGGAGCAAAAGAGCCGGCGCGCGGACCGCATTCTTTTCCGGAATCGCATTGGACCCAAATACGCTCCGCCGCTGTGACACTTCACCGGCCGACAATCCCTCTGACCTCGTAGCAAGAAGCCGCAGTGCTTCCTCTGGAGACACTGCCCAAAAGGGCTCTTTGACAGTCATGCGATCCATAGCGCTATGGTTACCACGCGTGCGCCAGCTGGGCAATCACACCGATGATGATGGTAGCCCCCACGACATATCCGGCAACGGCAGACACTGATATCCCGGTAGATACGGGTTTCTGCGTCTGCTGGCGGATCTTTCTCCCCATCAGAAAAAAGAGCGTGCCATCCACGGCAAACGCAACGATACCGACGATGCTGATGATGGCGATGAAATTCTGCAGTCCCGCAAGATAGACGACAAAGGGGATGGCGGATGCGGCGATCCACGCGGTCCGGCGCCGGAGTCCCATGTCCAACGTCAGGAGGGCTTGAAAATTTTCGGAGAGCGCGATGTACGAAGTCAGTACGGCAAGCAGGCCTGCGGCACTACCCCACACCACGATGGAAGAGCCAAGCACGGCGCCGAGTCCGGCAATGGCTTCCTCGCTGGTGGCAGGCCCGGATACACCCACCACGCCAAACGCAAACAGGAAATAAATCACCGGAGGGACGGCCGATCCTGTAATGATGGCCAGCCGCGTACGCCGTTTGTTGCGGCGCAGGAGTTGCGCTACATCCGGAATGACGCTGGCTCCGGCGAGCGCGAACAGCAGTACTCCGTACGGCATAAACAGATGTGTAGGGTAGATGCCGGAAAAATGCGGGAGAGAAACATCTGGCAAAAGCCAGAGCGACAGCGTGCCAATAAACCCTATCTCAAAAATCGTCAGCAGGCCGTTGATCGCCGCCTCTTTCCTCAAGGGGAAAAACGTGATCGCGCACACCGCGCCGGCAAGCGCCATGGCCCACCCCATACCGTGCATGCGAGGCGCCATAACGCCAAAGATCGCCTGCAAAAAAAGAGACCCCACGATGATATAGGCGAGCAGGGTGCCGATGGTTCCTACGAGCGTGGACACCCATGCGACCCCTGCGGCCTTGCTACCCAGATAGATGCGGATATAGCCGGGCAGGCGGTGGTACCGCGGCGTTGCTAAAACAATTTCTCCGTACAGGAGATGCAGCGCCAGCACCGCGAGCGCCAGAATGATAAGTTCAAACGCGCCCAGCCAAAATCCCGCGGCCGCGAAAGAAAAAGGGATGGCGAACATTCCCACCCCGATGATCATTCCGGCCAACATCAGTACGGCTTCAAAAAAAGCGAGCATTATATTTCCACTATCTTTTCTTTTTTCACGAGGGCAATTACCTTTTCCACCAATACTTTCGGGTCGGAATCAAATACTACCTTCCCCATGCCGCGATGGGCTTCTTCCAGAATCTCGCGCATCTCTTCTGCCATGCCGCCTGTGCCCGTCAAAACGCCCATGGGCTTATTATCCTCGAACGCGATCGTGAATTCGTTGAGGGTCCCCATCCGCCCGCAGGTGAAGAGCACGGCGTCGGACGCGCGCGTGAGCATGAGATTCCTCCCGGCATATCCGAATCCAGTGTAGATGATGACATCGTGGTAATCAATCGGGAGTTTGTATTTTTTCACATGCTCGCGTTCGGACGCCGCGGGTGATACGCCAATGACAAAGCCGCCCGCGTCTTTGGCGCCGATTGCGGCCCAATAGGGCGCGCCCGTAGTGGCACCCGTTACCAAAACACCTTTCTGATGGATGATTTCAGCGCCGAGCGTCTTTGTCTTTTCCAGCGCATCAGGCGCGCAATGTCCGGTCTCCGCAGCACCAGACACGCAGAACTTGAGCTTGAGGTGGATGTGCGCTGTCTTTTTTATTTCTTCAGACATACCTTTAACGTTATTGCCTGTATAGTACCAAAAAACAGGTCTAGAAGACAGCAGTCGTGTGGTGCATGGGCGCATCAGCTGGAATGCCGAGGCGGTCGCGGATCTGCTGTGCCAGGTACTGGGCTTGCAGTGCTTCTCCCTGCACGGTAAATACGCGCTTGAGGGTATCGCGGCTGGCAGAAATAAAATCAAATAATTGGGGAAAATCGGCGTGCGCTGAAAATCCGTTTATCTTCCGTATCTCGGCGCGCACGGGTATATCTTCATTGAAAATCCGCACGCGATCAGCGCCCTCAATGAGGCGCCTGCCCAAGGACCCCGCGGCCTGGAATCCTACAATCAGGAGCATGCTTTTCTCATCCGAAAGATATTGGCGGAGGTGGTGCAGAATTCTGCCGCCCTGCAACATGCCCGAGCCCGCGATGATAATTTTTGCCCCTTGCGTGTGGTTGATCGCCTTGGACTGTTCCGCGGTCTCGGTAAAATGCAGTTTTTTTGATCGGAAGAGGTGTCTGTGTCTCGCGAAAAGCTCGCGTATTTCAGGACGGTATGCGTCAGGGTATTGCTCGTATACTTCGGTTATGCGGATGGCCAAGGGCGAATCCACAAACACCGGCACATCAGGAATCCGCTTGTACAACAGCATCTCATTCAGGAGATGCAGGATGTCCTGTGTGCGTTCGGCGGCAAACGCAGGAATCATCAGGGTACCTCCGCGCGCCACCGTGTCTTCCACCGCACGCTCCAGTTTGAGCGTGCGCTCCCCGGGTAATTCATGCGCCATATTGCCGTAGGTGGATTCAATGAGCATATATTCAATGCCGGAAAAATATTCAGGCGGAGGCAGAAGTACGGACGGATTATTACCCAAGTCGCCTGTATGCAGTATTTTCTTTCCCTCTGCTTCTAGCACAATCATCGCAGATCCCAGAATGTGTCCGGCATTGTGTAGGGTAAAAGCCATATCCCCTATCGTACGCCGCCCTCCATAGGGCACATCCTGCCAGAGAGAAAGTGCCTGCTCCACGTCTTGTGGTGTAGAGAGCGCGCGATCACTGCGCTCGGCAAGATGCAGTGCGTCTTGCAGGAGGAGACGCGCGAGGTCGCGCGTGCCGGGCGCTGAAAAAATGGCACCGCGAAATCCTTCTGCTACAAGCTTGGGGATTCTCCCGACGTGATCAATGTGCGCATGCGTGACCAGGACCGCATCAATATCCCCCGCAGAAAATGGAAACGGCTCATCATTGGCCGCGCTCAATTCGCGCGAACCCTGAAACAGCCCGCAATCAATCAGGATTTTTGTCTGTTCGGTTTCCAGCAAGAAGCATGCCCCGGTCACCTCGCGCGCACCACCGTAAAATGAAATTTTCATATCCGCAATACCTACATCCTAATATTCAAACTCATCCACGATTTTGCCGTCCTGGTCTTTCAACGTCACGCGCTCCAAGAGATTGCGAAAAAAATCACCGTCGCGCTGGAGCCACACCAGCCATCGCGTGCTATAAAAATTTGCCTTCTCACGATAGTCCTTCACGCATCCGGTATAGTTGAAATGCGCTTGGGCAAAATCCGCGCACCTGGAATCAGTAAACGTATCTAGCTTGGGAATCCGGCAACTGGAAACGCTTTGCAGTTGCTTTATGCAGGCGTCCGACAGTGACGGATATTCTTTTGCATCGGGGCGCGGACATTTGTGCGCCAGGGACGGCGAGAACTTTGACGTCTGGTCAAAATAACCCGTACACAGATTTTCGCGGAAATTCATCTGCCTCTCCTGGCGGCCGAACGTGATAACCACGGTATCCCCCGGCCGCAGACGGATCGGGTCCATGATCACTGCCGCAGTACCCGGCAGTTCAAATGCCTTGGGAACCGCCACCGATCCTCCGCGTGAATTCTCAATGCGAAATCCCGTCACATTGATCGTCTCCACCGAGCTTGTATTGCGCAAGGTCACCTGTTCTTTATCAGCCGTAGTTTCCCGCCCGCGGATGCTGGACATTTCTATCTTCCCTTTGTGAGGAGACATGCCTGGCGCCAATGGAAGCACGGGTGGAGGCGTGCCGGATGGAGTCGCGGGAACAGGTGTGGCGCCCAATAGTTTATTGGCCGCAGAACGCGTGAGCGGCCCAAAATAGCCCGTCGGCGAGATGCCGTAGGCAACCTGGAACTGCTGTACCGCACCCCGCGTCAGGTCAAAAAAATTACCCGTGGGCTGTGCGAGCGATAAAAAGCCGCGGTCGCGCAGTATCTCCTGCAGACGCACCACATCGGCATCTGCCCGAAGACTATAATACAAGTCGCGCTCAAACGTAGCCGCAAAAACAGCAAGAGGCAGAAACGCCACAATACCGACGAGTACAAGTTTCGCACCGATGCTTTTCATCGCCATCATTCTACCACTCGTCCCCATGTTTTTCCAATATCACCACCCCCTTCCGATCGTCAGGGTTTGTTGATATTTGTTTGTATGGGTGATTCACCAAGTATTCCCCCCTCCATCCGTGTATGAGGACGTCCCATCGGTGAAGATGTTTTGTT
>CAYIBQ010000037.1:0-6813 GCA_964361695.1 uncultured Candidatus Saccharibacteria bacterium
ACCGGAATTGTTCCCTTAAGTGGGGTAACGAACGCAACCCCTGTCGTGTGTTATACGTGTCACACGAGACCGCCCCCCTCCGAGATTGGAATGATGAATTCGGAATTATGAATTATGGCGATAAAACAAATAGAAGTTGAGGCGCATCTTTTATTTGTTCCCCCTAATTCCTAATTCGCGATTCATAATTCTCGTTTGGGAGGGGGGAGGAAGGAGGGGATGACGCGAGGTCAGCGTGGCCCTTTGATGCCCTGGGCTACACACGTGATACAATGGCGCGTACAATGGGTTGCCAAGGCGCGAGCCGGAGCTAATCCCATCAAAGCGCGCCCCAGTTCAGATTGGAGTCTGCAACTCGACTCCATGAAGTTGGAATCGCTAGTAAGCGCATATCAGCTATGGTGCGCTGAATACGTTCTCGAATCTTGTACTCACAATAAAAGCGCTCGGCAGATGATGTCACTAAGCAGTTAAAATCTGCTCCTCTCGGAGAAAGCACCGGAACCCGCCGGTGTCTCGGAGAGCGTAGTTAAAAGGTAGTTCATCGTCGCGAGGCGATGAGCGAAGGATCTGGCGACAAAGAACAGCCCAAACTTTCCCTTAGGGAGAACCGATCGATCTATGAATAGCGGTGAGCATAGAGAAGATCCAAAGAAACGTTCGTTTGGGATGCTTGGAAAAGAGACATCATTGACCCGAGGAGATCTGACGCAGTATAATGAAACTAACGCTGCGTCAGAAGTCAGCTGAATCATAGTAGTGAATACGTCTACGTATTTATGAAGGATTCTCTCTAGTAGCATATATGGTTAGTCCGGATTACATCGTGGGATTGGTAGACGGTGAAGGAAGTTTTACCGTCTATATCAAAAATCCTGAAAGAACGAAGAGAGTCAGAAGAAGGACGCGAGCCGAACCCAAGTTTTATCTTAAGCTCATAGAAAGAGATAAAAGTATTCTCTATGATCTGAAAGATTTCTTCGGATGCGGCAATGTCTACTTCCAGAAAGATATGCGGAAGAACCATCAACACTGTTATCGCTATGAAGTAACGAGCAGGAAGGACTTGATGGAAACGATCATCCCGTTTTTCAGGGAGCATACGTTACAGTTGTCCTCCAAGAAAAAGGACTTCGCATTATTCTGTGATCTCTTAGAAAGAATCAACCGGAACGAACATCTTACGGTGTCTGGCCTGAATCAGTTACTGCTCATAAAGCAGAACATGCACTAGAGCTCGTCGTATGCGGGAAATCCGCAGGTACGATGGGAACGTCAACTCTGAGTTTCCAGAGGACAATCGCCCGTCACGTCAAAAAAGCCGGAAACAGGTAAAGTTCGTCCTTGCGACGGATCAACCTGGGTTCGGTGATTGGGACGAAGTCGTAACAAGGCATGGGTAGCGGAAGCTGTTCATGGAACATTTCTTTTTAGGGAATATTTTCCCGCATTGATCATTCTTCGGAATATCATTGCGGGCAACCCCAAGGTCAATAACGAGTGTTCGCACTCGTTCTGGTGTTAGCCGATGAGCCATAACTCTCGCCCCGTTAGATATGGAGACATATCTTTGGGGCTCGTCTCGCGGGATAGAAATATCTAACGGGGCGAGGCTCTGCGGTCCCGACAGTATCGGGATTGGCCGGAACAGCTGGAAGAATATACATCTCCGTATCATCCGTCATTTTTGTACGGGCCTTTTGTTATGGGGAAAACTCTATCAACTGACGGCACGGCAGGAGCGCCCTACGACGGGGTGCCATAATCAAGCATTATTTTCTTACACAAAAATCACTGTTGCCAAAACCGTGATTTTTGTTTACTATTTTTCCACAGGGCATGTAGCTCAGTGGTAGAGCGTCTCTCTGATACAGAGAAGGTCGAAGGTTCGATCCCTTCCATGCCCACCATACGTCATTTTCTCTCTGTGGGTATCTTCCTTGCAATCTTCGGGCGTATGCGGTAGGATGTCCCGCATATGGCACAAGCATATTGCGTAAAATGCCGCGCCAAGCGCGACATGCAGGACGCGAAAGAAGTCGCAATGCGCGGCAAAGGAGGACAGGAACGCCGCGCCATGACCGGCACATGCTCGGTCTGCGGCACCAAGATGTTTAAGATTCTCGGCAAGGCCGAGGCAGAAGCCAAGAAAGCCGCTTAGTCCTGTAGCGGAATCTATTGGTTGCAAGAGGTGCCACCTTGCCCATGTGGGCAGGCGAGGCACTTTTTGTTTTTAGCCCATTTGCGGAAAATGACATGAAGCAGGAGCCGACCATTCTTGTGATCTTCGGCGCGACCGGAGACCTGGTGCGTCGCAAAATCGTACCGGCGCTCTGGCACCTGTATACCGAAGGAGCCCTTCCTTCAGTTTTTTCAATTGTCGGATTTTCCCGCCGCGACCTGACCCAGGAACAGTTTCAGGTGTATGTGGGGGAGATGCTCGCGGGCAATCGCACGCGGCGCAATCCCAAAAAAGAAAAAGAATTTCTCGCGCGGTTCCGCTATGCCCGTGGCTTTTTTGAAAAAGAGGAGGCGTATCATGATCTCGGCGCGTCACTCGCCGCCATTGAACAAGAATGGGGTACCGTGGCCAACAAACTCCTATATCTGGCGGTCACTCCCGACAGCTACAAAACCGTGCTGATCAACATTGCGCGCTCCGGTCTGGCGCGGAAGCATACCGGCATCGGGGGATGGACGCGCATCATCGTGGAAAAGCCGTTTGGCAAGGACGCGGATACCGCCATGGCGCTGGATACCCTGCTGGGAGAACTGTTTGCCGAAGACCAGATTTATCGCATTGATCACTACCTTGCCAAAGAAATGATCCAGAATATCCTGGCATTCCGTTTTTCCAATAACTTGTTTGAAAGAAACTGGGGGGCAGAGTCCATTGAGCGGATTGATATACGGCTGTGGGAAAAAATCGGCGTGGAAGAGCGCGGCAGTTTTTATGACGGCGTGGGGGCATTGCGCGACGTGGGGCAAAATCATCTGCTCCAGATGCTGGCGCTGGTCACTATGGATCGTCCTGATAATTTTGGAGCGCCAGCGCTCCGCCGCCGGCGCGCGGATGTGCTGAAGGGTTTGCGGCCGCCGGAGGCGGCCGAGATTGTCGCAGGCACGGCGCGTGCGCAGTACGAGGGCTATCGTATGATTCGGGGCGTTGCGCCCGATTCTGCGACCGAGACATACTTCAAAATCGGCACGATCCTTGCAGTACCGCGCTGGAAGGGGGTCGGGGTTACCTTGGAGAGCGGCAAACGCATGCACGAACAGCGCAAGGACATTGAAATTACATTCCGCCATCCGTCGCCGTGCATGTGTCCGCCGGACAGCACGGCACATTACCGCAACCGCATGATCATCTCGCTTGAACCAGAAGAGCGGATCATCATTCATTTCTGGTCAAAAAAGCCGGGCTTTGCATATGCGCTGGAGGAGCGCACGCTTGCGTTTGTCCTGCGGCAGGGGAAAAAGAGGATGCAATACGTGGAGGAATACAAGAAACTTTTGCTTGACTGCATCACCGGCGATCAGACGCTGTTTGTCAGCACTGAAGAAGTAAAGCACATGTGGCGTTTTATTGATCCCATTCAGGATGCGTGGCGCGACAATCAGGTGCCGCTCCTTTCGTACGCGCCCGATACCGATGAGGCAGTTTTGCAGGGAGTGTCTATGCCGCCCCATTTTTCGGAGGTGACACCTCCGAAAAAGGAAAAACGGATAGGGTTCATCGGTCTGGGGAAGATGGGCAAAAACATGGCCGTGCGCCTGCTGGAACATGGATGGCATGTCGCCGCATACGACAAAAGTGACGACGCGCGGAAAGAACTTGGAGAAAAAGGAGCAGACGTATTCCCTGACATTCCTGCGTTGGTGCGCGGCCTGAAACACCCGCGCCTCATCTGGCTCATGGTACCCGCGGGACAAGCTGTTGATGATGTGCTGTTCGGTCCAACAGGGTATACAGGGGTTCCACCCCTGTATACCCTGTTGGAGAAAGGAGATACGGTGGTTGACGGCGGCAATTCTTTTTATCAGGACTCCATGAGGAGAGGAAAAAAACTTAAACGGGCGGGTGTGTATTTTCTTGATGCCGGTGTGTCCGGCGGTCCCGGCGGCGCACGTAACGGCGCGTGTCTCATGGTGGGTGGCGATCACGATGCATTCCGCCGCCACGAAGATGTGTTTCAGGCATTGGCAGGAGACGCGGGACTGTTGTATGCGGGCGCCTCTGGCACCGGCCATTTCGTAAAAATGATACACAACGGCATTGAGTACGGCATGATGCAGGCGATTGCCGAAGGATTTGCCGTGATGAAAAAAGCGCCGTTCCGACTGGATCTCAAAAAGATAGCCGAGATGTACAATCGCGGCAGTGTGGTGGAGTCGCGCCTGATTGCATGGCTTCGCGACGGATTTGCGGCGCACGGGGAGGATCTGAAAAAAATAACCGGCAGTGTCGGGCATACGGGTGAGGGCGAGTGGACAGTAAAGACGGCAAAGAAACTCGGCATCCAGACCCCCATTATCAAGGGCGCCTATGACTTCCGGGTGCGCTCCAAGAAACACCCGAGCTACATCGGGAAAATACTGTCAGCTCTGCGCAACCAGTTTGGCGGCCACAGCGTTCAATGATTGAATACGCATACCATCTGCGGTATTATAGAGCCATGCCTACAGTAACTATCCCCAAAAAAGAATATCAGGAACTCGTGGAGAAAAAGCTCCGCTACGAGCATCTACGCGCAGTTGTGGAGGAGGAGATTTTTACTCCGCCGCCGACACGGAGTCGGAAAACAGTCATGCAAGCGCTCAAAGGCGCGAAAAAATATCCGCAGGAGTTTTTGAAGAGCGTATCGCGCGGTCTCAAGCGGTCTTCGTATTTTCATGCATGAGGATTCTACCTTTGCATCCCGAGCTTGTTGAGTACCTCCAGCAAAGAGGACTGGAGCGAAAGTTTGCCAAACAGAAATCTTTTTTTGAGTATAACCCATCGCATTCCGGTCTTGAGACGGAATTGCTTGAACCACGCCACTTGAGAATCTGGAGCTTCAGAATTGACCGGAAATATCGAGCAATTTTCATCTTCAGGGATAAAGAGATGGTAGAAATCATTGATGTGAATAATCATTATCAATAAATATACCACTATTATGATGAGAAGATTGACCACGATTATAGCAGGACTACTACTAGTGATTGCTTTTTCTTTGCCCGTCTCCGCTTCAGCTACGACAACCCCAGGCGTAAAACCAGGAAGCTTCTTTTATTTTTTTGATACTATTCTTGAAAATGTAGAGTTATTTTTCATCTTCAATCCGGAAAAGAAAGCAAGAAAAGCGTTGGAGTATGCGAACGAGCGATTGGCCGAAATAGATGCTATCGCGGGAGGGGATGACCCCAATGTGATTAAGACGGCCATTGCCAACTACGAAAACAATATCGCCCTCGCCACCAAAAAGTTAAAAGAGATTAAAGACAACAGACAAGCAGAGAGTTTACTTGCCTTAATTGAGGATAATACATCAAAGAATCTGGAGGTACTATTCGCTGTCTTAATGAAAGTTCCTGAAGAAGCAAGAGAAGCGGTCTCACAAGTAATAGAAACGAGTAGAAAAGGACAAGAAGAAGCGGCGAAAAAGATTGTCGAGAACAAGGGTGGCGTTGAACAACAGAAAATCGAGACCACGCCTATATTGGTTAAACCATCTGCTCCCCCAAAAGAAGAATCAAAAAGTACAGCAACATCGGACATACCAAAAGCCGTTGTAAATGATGGTATCTCTGCTTCAGCTTTAATAAATCCTGCTGCACAATGTCTTGACCCTAAGAAAAAGTGGGATAATTTTATTAAATCTATAGATGAGATAGATACAAAGTTTTTATCTTTGCAATCTTCGTACTCTCAAGGTACTGAAAATACCCCAGAAGAGACGGTAGCCTACTTTTCATACAAGTATAATATAGCCCTATCCTCAAAGACAAAATTTCTGTCTGATGCCGGTAACATTAGAAAAATGTTGGAGATTATGCCCAGCCCGCCATTGGCTGAAATGTCGTCTTCTGCAACATATCCATCAGCAACACAGATAAGAACCAACTATTTGAATAGTTTAGATTATATGGAAAGCGCTTATGATCTCAGATTGTTGGGCTTTAAGGTTATAGCTGAAGATAAAGATGGGGTATTAAAAAGTGATACACAAGTAGCCACTGCTCTACTTAATGATTCGTTCAAAAAATATGAGAGTTCAGTGACTGAATCCGCAAAAAATAAAATAGTAATCACCCTTCTTAAATCGGCAATGAATGTTGAGTATTTATCCAGTTGCTATTTTGGCTTTGGAACAGACAATATTATACGGACCACAATTAAAGAGGAACAGAGATTCTCGCAAACGCAACCATCTTTCTCTGCGAATAAGGATTATACACAAGCGATTGTTGCAATATCAACTAATCTGCCCATTGAGATTACCGAAGATGGTAAGACAAAAACAGTTATGCAACTTAATTGTGCCGGAAATATTATTCAAGTTCAAAGAATTGATCACGCAACAGTTCATGCGAAAATAAGTAAGGTATTGGTCACAGGACATCAATGCGCATTTACTTATTCCGGCAATGGTAGCACTATTACCACTCTAAAAGTTACATTACTTTGGTGACTTAACTTGATAATTCCGGCCCAGCCTGCTGGTTGATTACCTTGCGGAAAGGAATCTATAAAATTCTTCCGCTTGATACCCACCTACTTACTTTCTAACAATTAAACTGGTATCATGTGAGTATGACCACAATCACACT
>CAYIBQ010000038.1:0-6640 GCA_964361695.1 uncultured Candidatus Saccharibacteria bacterium
TCGCCATCTTACCGAGTCCCGGTAGGGCGTGGCGCGCAAGAAACCCGGCGCCGAGTCCCAGCCCCACCCCCGCGAGCTTCTTGCCAAAAGTGAGCGCGGTGTCCGCAATGGCGCCGCCCATTTTTCGTGCGGTGATGATGCCTGTCCACAAAAGCGCAAGAAACATCGTCAGCGCGAGCATCTTGTACACGTTGCCGCCAAAACCGACAGTGCCATTCGTGCCATTTCCGGGAATCGCGACAGAGAAGCGGTCTAGAAAGAGGACGGCGATGTATGTCATGAAATAAAACACCGGAGCCATAAACGCCCAGTTGAGGAGGTAGCTAAGCCACTGATTCCAAAACTTTTCTCCATAGCGGGGAACAACCATACTGATCAAGGCGATGGGCGCCAAGATGGCAATAAAAATCATCGCCGCCAATCGTAGGAGCAAGAGTACCGTCATCGTTACAAACGCTGAAAGTAGCGCCAGTAAAAAGACGTCTGCGACAATCAAGCTCATCCCTTGATTCCAAAACGCATATACCGCGCCTGCAGTAACCCCTGCTGTTACCAGCCAATTTGCGATTGCACCAGCGGCAGCTATACCGAACCACTTAAGGCCTATCCAAGCGGCCGCTGCTATCGGAAGTGCTGCTTGCGTCTCTTGTATGCCTCCTACTGATCGCCACAGCGAAGCGAAAGACGACCCTTGGGCATCGAGATGGGATTGCGCTTGTTGCTCCAACTGCTGTTTAAATAACTGATCGCTTTGTGTTCCCGCAATACCTTTTGCTGTTTCATGAATGAAAGTTTTCGCGGTGATGACGGTAGATAGAGAGCTTTTAGGATTATTGAGATCAAGGCCGAGCGCTTTATAGAACGGATGAGCGAGCATATTGGCGAATCCAAATACTGCCGATACCATCAGCAAACTGAAGTTGATAAGGAGCGCTACGACGATGACCCGTACCAACAGCTTCCTCCCCCCAAGGTTATCAAGATTGAAAATGATGGCGATCGCAATCCAAAGTACAATGAGAATAAATATCCCATTTGCGACATCCCGCATGGCTATCCATCCATCCAGAACGATAGGGATGGTTGAGGGGTTCCAAGAGACATTCCAACTAAAAACTGTATCAAGAAAACTTCCTACAATGCCGAGAAAGAAGGTTGATGCGCCGTAGACGATCAGTAATACGGCGGTGACGAATGCGAAGGCAGAAAGACCATTCCCCAATCCTGCCAATGCGCCTTCTCCAAGAGCCGTTTTTAGGTTCGTGAGTGCGGGGGCTGTTTGTGCGGCATTGGCGGACGGCACCTCCGGACCACCCCAAAACACCGCCGCTGCCACGAGGGCGAGGGACAGGGCGAACAGGACAATGGTTTTTCTCCTCGGAAGAGTCATGGGGTTATGGGTATTTTCGCTGGACTTGACATATTTATGCGGACTGCTATACTTGATTCATAAACGGCTTCGGCCTCCGAGATCCCGCCAGCAATGGCGGGATTGTCTGTTTTACCAACACATGAAATTGCATATCAAGTTCCTGAAACTCAGTATTGGGCAAGGTGGTGACTTTGCGCAACAGCCGTTTCCCGTCCAAAAGGCGCATTTGCGAGAGGATAATGGAAAATCGTTTTCCGTCATGCGTGTACGAAAAATAATACTTGCCGCTTTTTTCTTGTGTTGTGATAGGGAGCGCCCAAAACACCTCTTTGTTGAATTTCCGAAAGACAATGACCGGACGCTCAAAAGTATCATTCTTGCCGTCTTGTTCAAATCCGACATTCGCTCCGAGCGCGCACCACCAAACTTCGCGCTCGTGAAACAATACCCGCTCGGCGTTACGGTGCAGGTCTTCTTTGAATGAATGCCACTTTTGAAAATCCTTTTCCATACAGGCTATCGGTTACTGGGTATTACCTTTGCCTTCGGCGCATCACCCCAAAACACCGCCACCGCGACGAGGGCGAGGGACAGGGCGAACAGGACAAGAGTTTTTCTTCTCGGAAGGGTCATAGGGTTATATTGATGTTGTCCGCGTTTGTTGATAACATAAATATGCCGTGGGGGTGGATTGGCTCGAGTCCAGGATTATCACCCATGGGCTTGCGGGTTCGATTCCCGCCACCTCCACGGTTCCCAACTTATCCCCAATGTCTCTTGACAAGGTTTTTCTATCTGCTATACTGTTTGCAGGTGATAATCCTGGAGCTTGGACCAATCTAAGTCCGCCGAAAACCGCATAACCTGCGGTTTTTTGGTTGTTTCCATTTTTAATCTGTGCGAGTGCAGTGATCATTTTTTTACTCCGGCTTCAAAAGCGGCACGATGGCGATCATCAATGCGCTCGCTCTTTTAATCTCGTCTCCGGTTGCCCGCATCTCGTCAATGGCTCCTCCAATTGCGGTGTTTATCTCGGCGGGAGTCGTGGCGCGTTCCAAGAGGGAAAGCGCCGCGGCAATCGCGCTGCGGGACTCGCCGAGACGTATGACCTCGGTGTCTATTTCTCTACTCTTTGCCTCTAGGTCTGCCTTGCGCTGGGGCGTGGTGGACGCGGTTTGGGCTGCAAGCCGTCTCGCCTCGCTCTGCATCTCGCGCAGAAGCGACGTCATCGTTGAAATGTGTATGGTCGTATTGCGCAGTTCCGTCGCGGTGTCCTGCTTCACATCGCCCGTGGGTATGAGCGGAAGAGTAATAGTCGTCTCTACATCAACCGCCTCAATTTCTTGGATGATCACGCTAAGGGTTCGCGCGATCTGCTCAATTCGTTCCACGGCTTGCGTTATATCCTCGGCGGATATTGCTGTTTGGAACACTTGTTTGAGCAGAAGGATATCGCGGGTTGATGCAACCAAACGGTCTTTTAGAGTAAGAATAACAGAGAGTTTTGCTTCCATGGTTGCTTCGGTTTGGCGCAGAGTGGCGAGTTGCGCCTGTTGGGCGGGTGTGAGCGGCTCGGGGGATGCGGTCATCTCTTGAATCTGTCTGCGGGTAATGAAGAGAGTGCGTAATGTTACATTGACGATCTGATCGGCAGTAGTCAATCCGCTATCCGCGTTGAGCATCATGCTATCGGGTTCTCGGACGAGTCGATGCCCTTGGAGTTCAGCGGCGCCAAAAGGAAGTTCGGATAATTCACTGGTGAACAATCCTTCACCTGTTTCCTCCTCTCCACTATCGTCTCCTCTTGCGATGCTGTATGTTTCGCTGACAAGTTTTGTGATAAGCGCATTGGCAATTGCGACAATTGCTTCATTTATTTCGTCCGCAACAACCGCAAAGTCGTAGCCGATATTTACGGTTTTCGCGAGTGTTTGAGCGACAAGGCCGCCCGGGGTTTTAGTGTTGTATTCGGTGCGGCTTGTGATTCTTTGTTCTTCGCGCATAAATTCGTTTCCGTCAGCATCAGCATCTTGAACCTGCACCGTAGATACTTCTTTTTTTCGTATCGCTCCTCTGCCGCCGAGAAATGAGTCGCCTGCTAAAAATCCGAGTTGTATACGTCTTCCCGCTGCATCCTCTAACGCGAGTTTTGAATCAAGAGCAATAAGATATGCGCCGTAGGGATTGTTTTGCGGTTCCAAGCCAATTTTTAGAAACGCAGGCCATCCGCCTTGTGAGAAGTCCTTGAAAAAACTTTCTGCATTCACTCCGATGCCGGACAGCGTACATCCAAGCCGTTGCTGAAGCCCCGGCGTTCGCAAGCTGATATTGAGGTACCCCCGCAGATTGGCGGTACATAGATCAATCCCAGCGAGATTGTTCAAAAACTCCCCTCCGGCGAGATTGGCTTCCTTGCGGAATGCCTCGTCCAGGTTGCCCACAAAACCCACGTTGGCGCCGTCGTCTCCCTGGATCCATCCAATCACTTGATTAGTGAGTCCGCGGATAACAGTACCGACGATGATACGAGCCGCGAGGTCCAGAAGATATTCTTTCAGCGTGTCAGACGAAAAAGCGTTACTCGCGCCTGGTGGGTTAGTGATTGCGAACGTAGCTACGGGATTGCTTCCTATGATGTATGTTACATCACCAATACCAAAAATAGCATGTGCTGATTGCGGGACGGCCAGCATGGCGAGTATGGGGACGCTTATGAGTATCCCAACAAGAATTGAGGCATATGTTTTGTGTGTGTTACGAGGAAGATACATAGTGACTTAAAAAGCAATATTCTGTTCCGCCATTTTTTTCCGGATCTCTTTGTTGAGCGTCTGTGTCTGATCAGCGAGAGTGAAATATGGCTTAATACTTGCCATAGCCGTGACGGGATCCTCCTCCGCCATACGAAGGCGGTGCGCAATATCCATGAATTGCACGAGTAAGCCGAGTAAGCGCAACTGTTCTCCTACGAATAGCTGGGGTACCGAGATCTTTTTTATGCGAGTGATCGCCGTATCATATGCGGCAATATATGCGTCAATTACGACGAGCGCCGTGTAATCGTCTTTTTGAATGGCGTGTAGCGTCAAAGATATTTCATCTTGAGTGTTGTCGCGGAAAGCATTATGAAGTATTGCCTCAACCTGTTTTGCCCACGCGGTGATGGCCGCGGGGCTTTGGTCTTTAACGACGATGATGTCCTTGATAGTGAGTGGCGGCGCGGTGGGCTGATACGCGGTGGCTCCTGCGGCAATCTCTTTGGCAATCGCGGTCGGATCTATGGACGCTTCTGGATTGATGAGGCGCTGGGCAATCAACTGCTGGCCGAGGGATTGGGCAAGGCGTCCGGTGAGATTGACGCTTCCCGGCGGCGCGTCGTCCCACGCAACAAATTCTGGTGTTGAGGTCGCCATGGCGTCATGCGGCCCCGGCACTAGGGGGTCGCGGTTTTGTTTTATCTCATCGCCGTCATTAGTGCCGTCGGCATCGGTGTCGGGATTGTGCGGATCACTGCGGAAAATCGCTTCTTCCCAATCCTTGAGCCCGTCCGTGTCAGCATCGCGCGTGAGCGCCGCAATTTCTACAGCGCGTGCTTGCTCGCGTGCAACGCGATCATCCGGTGGCGCGGATGCGCCACCGCGCGTCCTAGTCGTAAAAAATATCGCCGTTCCCAATCCAATCATGACAAAAACAACGAGAAAAACCCTCGCCCGTGAGGATAACGCCGAGATCCGTCCCAGCCATGCATTCACCCCTACAGTATACCCCGTTTCTACCCCATTCCCTATGTGGATAAGTCCCTTTACTATTGAGGCTAAGCCTCCATACTAAAATGATGAGAAAGGTGCGTTTTGCCGAGGGTGAATATTATCATGTTTACAATCGCGGTGTTGAAAAACGCGAGATTTTTCTTACCCAGAGCGGCTACGAACGATTTCTTTTTCTGCTTTTTGCCTGTAACGAGAGCCGCCCTCTTGCAAATGCCGGCTTCTATTTACGTTACTATGGAGGCTTAGCCTCCATAGAGAGGTATGAACGAAAAGGAGAAGCACTGGTAGATATCGTATGTTTTTGTTTGATGCCGAATCACTACCATCTCTTGCTTAGAGAAAGGGTGACAGGAGGAATTTCTGCATTTATGCAAAAACTAGGAACCGCCTATACGATGTTTTTCAACACTAAATACGAACGGAGCGGATCGTTATTTCAGGGTACATTCAAGGCCGTTCACGTTGATCATCAGGAATATCTTTCGCATCTTACGCAATATATCCATCTCAACCCCGTGGAATTGCGGGAACCACGATGGAAAGAAAACGGCATTCTCAACTGGGAAGATACGTATACCTTCGTAAAAAATTATCCGTGGTCAAGTTATGGCAATTTTTTAGGTCATGCAAGATTTGCGCAGATACTCACCACGACTCTCTTACCGGAATTGTATGGAGACATGCACCCCCATGAGTCATTGATGCAGGAGTGGCTGAAGAAAGAAAAATCCTTCCTCTTGCAAAAAGATATCACTATGGAGGCTTAGCCTCCATAGTGGATGGTATCAGCGTACTAGGGTATTATGAAGGCATGATAAAACGGTGCATACAAGCGGCGGTCGTGGGTGTACTTTTGGCGGTGTCCTTCTTTATTCCTATGCCAAAAACGCCATTAGTATCTACCGCTGGTGTCGGCACAATTGCTTTTGGTGGAAGAATACTTTATGCGACGGTCTGCACCTGTAGCGTCGGAAGCTTGGGTATTCTTGTGGGACCCCCAAGGGGCGGCCTGTTTATCTTCCAACCAGGGGTCTCTATACTCTCTGCATTTTATAACATTTTTAGGCCGGGGCCATGGGTATTAGGCACCGCCACCGGCGTCGCTCCTTGTATGCAAGTACGAGGCCCATCTTGTGTCCCTGACACAGTAGTCCCTGCTGGTCTTGTGATTCTTAGGGTCGGGACGAGTTTTTGAGAATCTCTTTTACGAGCACCGCCCACTGATCTAGCGAGAGTTCCTGCGGGCGTATGTGTGGATCAAGCCCTGCGGCATGTAGCGCCGCGAGGGCTTTTTGTTTTCCTCCGGCAATAGCAGACAGAGGATTAACCAGTTGTTTTCTTTTTTGTCCAAATGCCGCGCGCAGGACGGTAAAGAAAAATTGAGCATCCAAGCCGTTTTTTGTGAAGAAATTGTCCGATATGTCCGATAGCAGAATGATTGCTGAATCCACATCCGGCGGCGGAGCAAAGCACTCTGCAGGCACGTCTGCGACAATGC
>CAYIBQ010000039.1:0-6220 GCA_964361695.1 uncultured Candidatus Saccharibacteria bacterium
TGGTAGTACGAGTCGATGGGGTCGATTTAGCCCGGGTTCGATTCCCGGCAGCCCGACAATTTCAATATATTTCTATGATCAAAGCCATACTTTTTGACGTTGACGGGGTGTTACTCGATTCGTTTGAGGCGAATTTGAAGTTTTTTCAGGACTTGATGACGCAAAATGGTTATCCGCCGCCGACCCGCGAAGAATTTTCTTTCTTGTTCCACGTAAACATGATGGACGTGATTAGGATCCTGACAAAATCCGACTCCGAAGAAGAGATAAAACGGGTATGGGAAATGGGGAAGAACGGCGAGATAAAACAAAATACTGCCCTGATGATGACGCCGGACGACGCCGAAGAAACAATACGTACATTGAGCAAAGACTATCTCCTCGGCATCGTCACGAGTCGCGTCAAAGAAGGGATCTATGAAGTTCCTCAACTCGCGCGATTGCAAAATTATTTTCACGTTACGATTTCCTACCAAGATACGATAAATCACAAACCGGACCCCGAACCGCTCCTTCTTGCGGCACAAAGATTGGCGACGATCCCGTCGGAATGCGTCTATATCGGCGACGTGGAAAACGACGTTAAGGCCGCGCGAGCAGCCGGCATGAAAGCAGTCGTTTACTCAAAAATAAAATACGACGGCGCTGACGCATGGACTCCCATATTTACGGCATTACCCGACCTGATAAAAGATTTGTGAGGTATTGACCTGTATGAAACTCTTCATCTGGGATTTTCACGGCACGCTGGAAAAAGGCAACGAGCGCGGCGTTATTATGCTCTCCAACGAGGCACTCAAACGCCGCGGATATACCGAGCGCTTCAGCGAGGAACACATCCAGAAGCTCTACGGCAAAAAATGGTATGAGTATTTTGCCTTTCTTTTGCCGCACGAAGCGCCGGCAATGCATCTCTCGCTACAGCAGGACTGCATTGCGCTCCACTACGAACGGCAGGATATTGTCACGAGCCATATTGCGCAGAATGACTACGCGGCCGAAGTGCTTGCTGCGGTCGCCCACCTGCACGATCAGATTTTAATTTCCAACACCCCGCCCAGGCACGTCGCGGAGTTTTTGGACATGGTCGGTCTCCGCCCATTCTTTCCCGAAGGGAAATATTTCGGCACGGACGCGCATCACCCAGAGGCGAAAACGTCAAAGCAGGACGTGGCGGAAGCGTACGCGGCAGACAAAAAGTTTGATGCCGTCATCGCTGTCGGCGATTCGCCCCAAGACATGATCTCATTCGCCGATGTGCGGTATTTGTACGCGCATGAAGGAATACCCTTCAAAGAAACCCACGCGACCTATCGCATCCGCGATTTGCGGGACATACTCCGCGAGATCTAGACAGGCATGCGTCAAAAAACGATCATCACTAGCGCTTCTATACGATCGTATGAAAACGCTAGTGGAACAAAACAACCACGGTTAAGATATCCGTGGTTGTTTTGTTCTTTTCCGTCCCATTGCTTAGAACATAATATCCTCCTCCGCTCTCTTGTAGTCATGAATCTCCTGCTCATCAAACCAGTGTGCGATTTCGTGTGCGGCTTCGGTGGGGTCGCCGGAGGCGTGGACGAGGTTGTGAATTGCGCGTTTGTCCAGATTGGCGAGCACGGGTGAGTCCACCGAGTAGTCGCCGCGAATCGTGCCCATTTCCGCAAATGCGGGAAGCGTCTTGCCGACAATTTTGCGCACCATATCAATCGCGTGGATGCCGGACACAATGATCGCCACCATGGGACCGGATGTGAGAAAATCAGTATTCCAGCCATAAATAATCTCCCCTATTTTCAGAGGATCTGCCGTGCCCAATTCTTTCACCGGATCCTTGTCGTATTTCTGGTATGAATCCAGGGTTTTGCCGCCCATGCCGCGGAGCCACTCCTCGGTGCCGGGATAATGCCCGCGCGCGTGCTCTTCGCTCGGCCGCACCATTTTCATGGCAATCACTTTTAAACCGCGCTGTTCCACGCGCTTGACGCACTCTCCTACCAGCCCGCGCTTCACGCCGTCGGGCTTTACCATCATAAATGTCCGTTCTTCTTTGGGATGTCCTGGTTGTGTCATGACACAAAAATATCAGAATGTCAGCGGGAAATCAAGCGATGCCCCGCGCCGTCACTTTCAATGACAATATCGCCTGACTGATCGGTGCGGAATACAGGGATGCCGAGACGGGCAAATATGGCCAAAACATCCGCATGCGGATGCCCGTATCTATTTTTCTTCCCCGCGGAAATTACTGCCATATCGGGCGAAACCGCTTTTACAAACACTTCGGTGGAAGACGTCTTTGATCCGTGATGCCCTACCTTGAGAATATCCGCATCAAGCATATCCGGTGCTTCAAAAACCAGACGATGTTCAAGCGCTTTTTCTGCGTCTCCAGTCAGCAGTATGGTCGTCTCGCCGTACGAAAGCCTACTGACAATATTGGCGTCATGCGGATCCGAGGCAGATGCGGCCGCATCTTCTGCAGGCGAAAGAATATCAAAGATTACGCCGCTACCTGCATCAATCCGCTGTCCTTTGCGCGCGATCACCACGGGAACAGAGTATCGTTTTACCAATGCCTGCCATTCCGCATACTCCGGTGTCCCATGCCCCACATCCGATGTCATAACCATGCCAATATCGTACCGTTTTAGTACGTCCAAAAGACCGGCGAGATGATCGGCGTGCGGATGCGTGACAATGAGCAAATCCAGAGAACCGTCCCAAAACGGCATGATACGCCCAAGTTTCGCGAGAATACGATCATCAGGCCCGCCATCCACGAGTATCTGATTGCCGCCCGGCACTTCTATAAAAATCGCATCTCCCTGCCCGACATCAAAAAAGGTTACGCGGAGATTCTGGCCTGATGCGAAATAAAAAACAGCATACCAGATCAGGGCGACGCCAAGTGCCAAGACGGATACAAAGATCAGACGCGCGTATTTCCTGACGGTTTCCATATGTTCCAGACAGTGATGCCTAAAATGACGGCGATGGGTACTGCGACCCACGCGCCCACCCCGACGGATGCAAAGGGAATACCGGCAAAAAAAGCAATGGCGCGAAGTTGATATTCCAGCACTACCCAAGCACCCCATCCGGCGATGGTACCGAGCAGAGGTGATACAAACCCGAGCATACCTGCGGCAAATCCCGCGCCCATGGCATAGGGTACGGTGATAAGCACGGCGATGTTGGCTAGGGGACTTGCGAGTGACACGCTTCCGAAAAGCCAGATGAGCAGGGGAAGCACCATGATTTGCGCGGACATGGTTTCTATAAATATTTTCCGTACAGAAAGTCCCCATCCGTACGATTCCTTTTTTGCGCGCACGATACGATCAGTCCATCGTTCCACATGCGGTGAGAGATAGAGAATCCCCGCAGTTGCGAGAAATGATAATTGAAATCCCGCATCAAAACGCAAAATATACGGACTGTGGAAAACCATGGCGGCGGCGGCAAACGCCAATGTATTAGTCATGTGATACGGCCGCCCTTCTTTCTTCGCCACAAGCACCAGCACCCCCATGATGCCGGCGCGCACCACGGATGCCGCCGCACCCGTCATGAGAATAAATAACGTGATGGTGCCTATGGCAATCCGAAAAGACACAACAAACGGGACAGTCATCCAGAGCAATACGCTCATGAGAGACGCGCCGACGATCGTAATATTATAGCCGGACAGCGCCACCACATGGCTCACCCCCGCGATTCTAAAATTTTCTATCAGTTCTTCAGGAAGCGATGCCCGCTCGCCGAGCAAGAGTCCTTTCATAAACGCCGCGTGCGGCTCGGGCAGTGCATTGTCTATGTTTGATTCAAACGCGTCTTTGATACCAGCGAGTACAACGGCAAGACGCCATGTTTCATCCTGCCCGATTTTTTCTGCGCGGGGAAACGTTGTTACGAGAAAAATATCGTCTCGCGCAAGATATGATATGTAGTCAAAGTCGCTGAAGTTCTCCGGCATTTCAATGACACCCTCAAACAGTATTGCATCGCCGATATAATATCGCGGGTATGGCCGCACGGTCGCCAAGACAAAAAACGGCTCGTCCACAGGAACACCGTCAACCATGCGCGTTTTTATTTTCAGCCGTTGTACCGCACCGTCCCGCCTCGGTGCTTCCCATACAATCCCCCTAGCTTCCACGTTTTTCCCCTGCCATGCAGACACATCGGGACGATCACGCTCGTTCACATCAAAACGGAAAATGCCGGTGAGCAATACGATGAGACATAGCCCAATGACCCATGTGTCTTGCCGCGCGCGGAGGACGCCAAGAGTAAAAACCGTAACAGCACCAATGCCGACCGCCCATACCAAGGCATGCGGCACAAAAACAAACGACCGCACGCCCACACCCGCAGAAAAAGCGAGCAGTATAAAAAGAAAAATTCGCGATTTTGACATGTCTTTACTTTACTATGGCCGTATTGTACCATTAGACACCTGTCCGCCAAACAACTCGCAGAAGTCCGAAAGGAGGCCCTGCATGAGTGAAAGACATCAGGTTGGAAAAGCTCTTTGGCAAGAAAAAATAATACCGATCCTCGCACACGATGCCGAACATGGCCTCAATCAAGTCCTTGATTGGCTTGAGGCAGTACCGGATACCGATGTCGGTTGGCAAACCTTTCTGCATCTATTTGGAGAGGGAGAACATGCCGATGACCCAGTACGGATCGGAAATGATGAAAATGCCCTAATAGTCAGAAACCGTGTAGGGTTAGCTCCCGGATTTACCAAAGATGGGCGCGGCCTCCTGGCCCTGGATGCGACAGGGTTCGGCCTGATCGGTATCGGAACAAATCCTCCGCTTCCGCAACCCGGCAACGACAAGCCCAGATTTTTTGTTGACATGCGCGCCGAAGACCTCCTCGTTGTCAACAATTACTTTGGATTCAATTCCGAAGAAGGTGTCGCAGGACCCGTCCGGCGCGTACAGAAAATCTGGACAGAGCGCGGACGTCATGCTATCAGAGCAAATTTGGTGTGGTCGGTTGGGCCGAACAAGCATCAACTGGCGCATTACGAGGAGCACAAAGACCTGCGCATTATCTCACGGGATATTGTACGGGCCATTGTCCCTCTCATGCCCGTGCTCCGCCCGAAAGATGCGATCGCATTCAATGTCACCTCTCCCAATACAGAAGGACTCCGCAAACTTTTAGACCGGTTTGAGGAACTCCTCTTTCTGATCTTTGAGGATCTGGACGTGATTGCCCGAGTGTATGCCATGCCAACGCCGCTGTGTTTTATCAAACTTTCGCCCGATATGCCGGAGGATCAGATGCGGCAGGTCGCCCGAGGCAGTGCGCAACACAAAAAAGTGATCGCATTGGAGGGATTTAACACGACATTGGACGAGCATATCCGTACCGAGTTTGGCATTACCCGAATGGGAGGTACGTCAGGTGACCCATTGCGTAAGCTTGCGCAACAAAAACTCCTGATGTTAAACGGCATCCTGAAACTCAATGGTTTTGATCTTGACCTGTCTGCCATAGGAGGCATCATTCTCCCGAATCACGCGACAGCACGTCTGGCTATCGGAGAACAAGTCAAAACCGTTCAGTTTCTTTCCGGGATTTTCAAGGAAAGTTTGACCCTTGCCGATGAAGTTCTAGATGCCATAGCCGCCGAAGCCGCATAGCGGCTTTATGAAAGAGCGTTGTATCCTTGAGCCGCACAGAAACTTTTCTGCCGGCTCTTTTTAATACTCCAATCCGCGTTTGGCTTTGACGCCTTTGTGATACGGATGCTTGATGTCGCGCATCTCGGTGACCAGATCCGCGCGATCTATGATTTCCTGGACCGCGTCGCGACCCGTGAGGATGATGTGTTCAAGCGTGTCCCCCACCGCGTCCAAAAAGTCGCACACATCCTCTTTCGTAATAAGACCGAGATGCACCGCATTGTGTACCTCGTCCAAAATGATGATATCCCAGTTGCCGGACTCTGCTTCTTTTTGAGCATAAGCGAGCGCGTCTTCCGCGGCACTTATGTGCTCTTCGCGCGGGAGCGTATCACCCAAAATACCGACAAATCCCTTGCCTTTTTTCACCAATTTGAATCGCGGCTCCAATCCCGTGGCAAAAACATCCTCACCCGATTTCCACGGCCCTTTGATAAACTGCACCATGATGACACGCTTGCCCTCGCCCACCGCCCGCATGGCCGTGCCGAGCGCCGCCGTGGTCTTTC
>CAYIBQ010000040.1:0-6159 GCA_964361695.1 uncultured Candidatus Saccharibacteria bacterium
AGCGCCCAAGATTATTTTCTGGCCGTACCAGGATCCAAAACACTTCAAATCCGGCGGCAAACAGAAATGGGTAAAGAAATAATTACCGATCAAAAACCCGAAAACTTTCAAAAATCCTTTCGCGCTCCTCATTTTTTAGGAAAGACACGTCTATGTTGTACAGCACGTCGTCTTGTATATAAATGAGATGCTCTCTTATATCCTCTTCTCGCGAGGTTTGAATAACGGGTAGGTGACGTATAACTATTGCCTTTTGAGTCCCGACTATCCGTTCTCGAATCTCGTAATCCGGATGGAGATATTCCTGACCTTGTTCTGTAAACCATGTATCTATGTCGGAGGATCGGGATGGCGATATTTCTACATAAAACGATGTATCGCCGTCCGAAAAAACAATCTCATAGAAAGGATCGCCTGCGGCATGAGGATCATAGCGCGGTTTAACTTCTTTTTTCTCTCCGGTTTTCAGAACTCCATAACCAAATTGACGCTTGGGATACACCAACTCAAATCCCAGGGTTTTATTCGTATATAAATTCCACGCGGAATCCAGAGGCGTTGACGTCCCCCTGATGTCTTCTACGGAATGTCTGAAAATTACTGGTAATGGTAGGGAATGTGATGTATATTTTTGTGGTGTGGATGTCTTTTCTTGCAGGCTATAAAAGACGATAAATCCGGTAAGGGACAGCAGTGCAAATCCGCTCATTACTATCAGTTTATCTTTTCTCATGATACCTTGATTATCGCTTAAAAAGTTTTGAGGGGTCAACGTGTGTCAACCCCTCGTGTGCTGGATTGTCTCGGCGAGATTCGTCAGCGAATCGTATAGACCGCGTATGCGGACATTTTCGAGTGAAAATCAGCAAATGTCCATTCTCGTTGGCTTACCGTGTAACTTCCGTATGGATCGTTGCTTGCGATGAATGTGATGCGACTACCGTTATTGGCGACCACGATGGCCGTATGAGGCCTGCCGTTGCTGCTATATTTCATCTGAACGATCTGCCCTGCACCGGCATAGGCAATGTACATGCATTGTCCGCTCGTATGGCCGGACGGATCATATTGCCAATACCAGTCGTTCGGCGCGGGGCTGTTTGACGGCAGATTAACATGCTTTACGGAGGCATATTTTACGACGGCTCGTGCCCACTCTTTACACTCTCCGTCTGGAGGAGAATAGTACTTACCGATTTCTTGCCACGCACGGTTTACAATCTCCTGATTTCTCTGCGATTGACTCAGCGTTTGCCACCACGAAGTGCCATCTGCGTCCGCCGGTCTCGGCTTCAGTAAGAGGGTGCCGGTGCCGACCATGGCCGCTTTCCCCAATCCAGTCAAGAACCCGCGCCGGCTGATGTCCATGGTTGTCATACCCATCCCCATACTCCTTTCAAAGAACGTTTTGGATTTACGCGTGCTATCGTGTACGCGCATAGAGAACAACCTTATTCTATCAACGATGTCAGTATTTGACAACAGTAGTTATCCACAGAGAGAAGAGAATGAAGAAAGAGTGATACAACGCCCTTTCTTCTACGAGGATGCAATGCGCATGTATCGGTAGACCATAAGATTTTCTATAATGGCGAAGATAGTCACGAGCAACAGATCATGCCATGAAAGGAGTGGCATGGTGTCCGATGTACCGATCGTTTGTTGGAGAATACCTGCCTTAAGAAAAGTGGCGATTACAAAAAAGACCAGCAGGACAAAAGTGACGGAGACGCTGATGCTTATAAAACGATACCAAAAATGATTGTTGTCTCCCTTTTGATTCGCCGCGTATGCGACGGCAAACGAGATCAAGAAACTAGAGACAGAAATGATATAAAAGACATATCGTACCAAAGAGGTTTCTATTTGTGGAGCGGGTAGGAGCGCGTTGGACAAGGACAATATGATAAAGATGCAAAGATAACCCAGATACTCTTTTCCCGACACCTCGCTTGCACGTACGGCGAGCGCCATTTTGTAAGGATTGATGATGCGGGATAAGGTATTATGGGCGGAGAGATGGAAAGATCGGTCAATACCATCCTGCATCAAGGGCTTTTTTGGGGTAGACGACGCGACACGCATAGAACCATAGATTATGATGCTGAATATAATCAAGTGTAATGCAGAGAAAATAATATCGCGCCATAAGAGATGGGAAAGATTGGCCGGATCTATAAAAGGAGAGCTGAGATTATAGACGGTGAAGACAAAGACAATCATCACGATACGTACCGGAGTATGGATGCTTATGAAACGATACCAAAAATAATCTCGGTTTTTCCCTCTATTCGCGATGTACCCGATGATGAGAGGCAGGAGGACATTGAGTATCGCAAGTGCGCGGACTATAGGGGAGAGGGCATTTAAATTCTCTGGCAGTGCGACATGCGGCCTGAGTATTATGAAAATATTGGATATACAAAAAATCAAAACATACGCTAGACATTCTTCATACGAGACCGTATGCTCGCGCACTGCGCGGGCCATTTTATAGGGATTGACGATTCTCCACATAAAATCAAAATATTTTAAACCAAATAGAAATAGCCGAGGAAAGAGAGGACTGCCAAAATCGCGGCAACTATCAACCAAATAATGTCAGCCACAAAAAATAGATCGATGATGATCAAAAAGAAAGTAATGATATACGAGAGCGCTCTTTTGGTTTTTTCCATAGACGCATGGGCGCTCCGGTAACCAAGCGCTTCGTGATGATATAGGATCCTTTTGGTAATATATCGTGGGCATCATCGCCAATCAGTACGAGATCTAGAACATAATCCTATGCTCATTATTGTATGATTGGGTGGGCTGAACAACAACCCACCCAATCACGATCTTATCCTACGCTAGTAGGAATTTGCGATTTGCGGCCTCAAATAGTAGGGGAGCTTGCTGACTATCCAGCCGAACAAGCTCGGGTCAGCGTTCCGAATTGCTTCGGGGCTTGCTGAGACATTGAGGTACACCGCCAACTTGTCAGCCGCCTTTTTGGGAAGAAAGGGTCATGTTCTGCTTTTCACTCTAATATTTCTGATCAGTTTTAAAATTGTTCCAAACACTTTATCGGTCAAACCTGAGAAAATAAAGTCAAGAAGAAATAAAAGCAAAAAGAGGCCAATACCCCATTGAGGAATCTCGTTCGTAGCGCTTAACAGAAACATCACGAGAAAAATAAAACCTACGAGCGAACCGATCACTAATTTTCTTGATTCTAAGATTTTAAACAAAACAAAATTAGAATTATAGATTCCCTAGAGTATTTTTGATGAATCATTTCTTTATTTAAAGCAACTTTCCATTCTGATACACATATATAATGACAAGGGGAAGTATTGTTGCAAATAAAGCAAGAAGCGCTGCTTCTGCGCTTAACATACCGGCTGAAAGACGATCATGTCTTATAGGATCAAATGAACCTGTAGGAAGCGCAATAAGAAAAGACGGCGTCACCAGTGCAATCTGAAGAACAAGCATTCTCCAATGGAGAGCGAAGAAAATTTGAAAAAAGGCATGCCACGAGAACGTCTTTTGTACGTGATTAAATCCGAGATATGCCATAAAAAGAATCAGCCCAAAACCGGTTAACTCCGAAAGGAAGACATAGATTTTTATTCCTGTGGTAGTTTCTGTCACCATGCTTCGTAAAAAACCGGAAAAAGCAAAGGTGATGACAAGAAAAGCTGCGAAATAGGTATATCTTTTGTTGATCACTCCGGTTTGAAATTTATGCTTTAACTTCTGAAGAGTGAAGATCTGGTTGATGAATGGACCATTAACCATAAATATAAAATAGTTAGTACATACTTCTTGCGGAGCATTTATTATACCATGACATGACAGTATACACAGTATATGTGGCCGGCCTATGTATCATAGGCCGGCCCTGACTACTTCTTTTCTGGCTGGACGCTACTCCTCCCTACTTTTTATAGTATGCGGGGGTGGACGATGCCGTCCCTAGATAAACAGGGGTGCCTCTTTGCAAAGAGGCATAGAAGATGCTTATCGTCGTATAATAAGCATCTAAAAGGTTATATACCGGTTCCCCATAAAGGATGAGCCAGCTCGCAGCCTGCAACATCCATAGAGGGACGACAAAAAACTCTCCCCTCAACTCCATAGCCAGCTCGTCCGGCATATCGGGGAGGTTCATCGCTTCAATCTCCGCCAGCACTTTTGCGGGATCGGATGCGATTTCCCTGTTGACTGACGCGGCAAGCCCGGCGACCGGGATTGCGGCAAGGAACACCACTACGGAAAGAACAACACTGACTGCTTTTCTTCCTACCATGATACACCTCCGTATTCGGTAGGGGAAACGATTGAGCATCCGCCACGGATGCCACCACGACCAGTATAGGATAGTTTCAATATCGCTGTCAAGTATTGACAACTATACTTATCCACAGGTAGAGTGATGGAAGTTGCTCCGCGAGTGCGGGGCATGACAGTACCTTTTCAACAAGAGGTGTGCTATGTGGATGTATGCAGTAGTCTGCTGGTTTTTTCTGTTCCTTGTTTCTGTCCCTGCTCACGCTCAAGAGCAAAAAGAAGTGAAAGAGTTGGGTTTGGATCAGAAGCTTGAACGTCTGTATCAACTTTATCGCTCCGGTGAGACGGTCTCCTTGAAGTCGTACGAGATGCGTTTTGGTCTTGGTATCGCATATGCGCTGGATGAAGAAACAGCGCTTGGTATACGTGCGAGTAGCAGGACGCTGGGTTTGCAAGGATCGTTTGCCTACGGCATAACGAATTGGTTAGAAGCAGGTATTGCTGTGCCGTTGAAGTGGAACGATTCTCGTATTGAGAGTAGTGAGAAGAGTATCGTGCATCAAAGCATAGCCGGCATAGGCGATGTCAACGTGCGCCTTATTGCCAATCTTCCCATACGTGCGTTTGAAATCACGCCGATTCTGGGCATTTCTTTTCCAACGGGCGGGGAATCACTTGGTGAATCGGGTATCCAGTCGTCGTTGGGCTTCAATATAGCCAAGACCATACGACCGGCATTTCTCTATATGGGTCTTGCATGGCAGAGAAATTGGCATACGCAGAGAGACAGCATCGGCTATACGGCGGGTTTTGGATTCTATGTGAATCATGCTCTCTCTGTCGGTGCGGAACTTTCAGGAACGCGTTTTCTCAATCCTCCCCGCGGAGGTATATATGATGCGGCTGTGATGACATTGCAGATGAGCTATCAAGCGACACCATATCTGGGACTGACACCGTATGTCAGCATCGGCCTTACTGATAGTGCACCTGACGCGGTTGTTGGTGCGAATCTCGTATGGAGGCGGTGATGTGGTATATGCTATGTTTTGTGATGATAGTGCTTCTTGCCACCTCGTGTGCCCACGCTCCGGTACAAGGGCGTCCCACATGGCTGGAAGAGCGATGGGGAGAGGTGGAGCAACAGCAGTTGGATAACTCATGTGGTCTCTCGTCGCTCCTTACGATTATGCGCCACCATTTTGGCGATCATCGTTTTGACGAACGTGGATTACTGGTCGCATACATGGATATAGCGACAGAGGAAGCACTGCAGAAAGCTATGCGCGATGGCCTCTCGCTACTTGAGATCGAATCCTTAGCCATGTCTCTAGGGTACAAAACGGTGCGTAAAATGCTTACGTTTGAGGATCTGGAGCGTTTTGTAAGTTTTGTACCCGTGCTTGTGTACCTTGAAGTTCATGGGTTCAGACATTTTGCTGTGGTGAGAGGTATCAGTAAGGAGGTGGTTTGGCTCGCGGATTCATCGCGCGGCAATGTGCATTATTCACGGGATCAGTTCCTCTCGGAATGGAAAGTACCGGAAGCACTACGCGAGAAATGGAGTACACCAGGTGGGTTGGTGATTATGGCACCAGATCGCATTGCTCCTTCGGACCTGCTCGTTCAACCCCCGGAAGGGTTTCCGCCATCGTTTCGGGAACTCCGGCGTCAGATGGTGATAGGAAGATAGTGTCCCAGCGAGAAAGGAATATATACAGCAAGAACCCCTTGGCGTCTTTATGTGCGCCAGGGGTCTTTTATTTGATATTTTGTATGCGGTTGCTTATAGATGGAACTATAGTAGGATGGAGGAGATGAGAGACAATTACCGCGCGTGGGAGATTGACTTTGATGAGTTTTATCGGCAGGCGAGCGATC
>CAYIBQ010000041.1:0-4719 GCA_964361695.1 uncultured Candidatus Saccharibacteria bacterium
TCTTTTCAAACTATTTTTAACCATCTATTTTGGTTACGTTTCCCACTAATTACCTATTTTTCATGTACTCCATATCAATGATTCTCGTCATATCAAGATTAATTGTTTTTCCCTCTACGTGATAATTGGTCGGGTTTGTCAACTGATCGCCGAACCAAAGCATGACTGAATTCTTTATTGGCTCATCTTTGAGAATTATTTTTAGCTGATTCATCGTCTCCATAGCCCGAAATTCGAAATTACTTAGATATTCGAAAGAAAATTCTTCAACGACATTGCGTCTATAAAGCTCCTCCAGATCTGATTCGATTGAATTAATCTGAACCTGGACATTATTTATCTGATGAGAAAAATATGGGAAGGCAAAAATCAGAGCGAATACGGCAATAATAATGATGCAGGCGTTATGATTTTCCTGCCTACCCAACCAGCACCAAATACTTTTTATTTGCTTTCTAACTTGCATACTGACCGTATAGAATCTTTGACAATGGTTACTGTGGAATATCGAACTCTGAAACTCCGTCAACAAAAGTAAAGCGTTTATTAGTCAGCGCTATACGGTCTTCTTGAACAAGATTGAAAGACGATTGACCTAACCGACCCGTTCGCATAGATTCTCTCCTTCGGCACATGTTAATTATCATCTGCAGTAGAAAAGAAATTTGGGAGGCCTGACTATTCATACCTTGTTTTATCTCGTTACTCCCGCCAATAAGCTGGTAGTAATATCTTTCATCGAGTTTTGGTCGGGAGAATTGATTGCCTCGAACCAAGAGATTACTCTGGGTGAAAAACATAATAGCTTCAGGCGCCATGACTTCATTATTTTTGAATTCGGCAAACTCTTGATTCTGGAACCAACCACCAAGTGTGTCGTCTTGAACACCTTCATAACCAAAAATGATTCCGACTAGATTCGCTGGAAGCAACGGATTTATCATCAAAGATTTTGCTGAAAAAATATTTCTCAATGCCTCAATAAAGTTTCCTTTTTGTAGAACTGTTTTGATCTCCATTACCGCCACCACAGCTTCAGGGATAACGATCGCAAAATCACCTTCCTGAAAGACATAGGTCATTGGAGAACCCTCATCAATGACCATCAGATCTATTTGTTCACTAACTAAATCATGACCAGCATAGATAAAACCTTTTTTGACTGAAAAACGCCTTGAAAGAAAATTTCTTAAAACTGTTCTCAAGATTTCCTCGTGGTAATCACCGGACGACGTAGGGTGTTTAACCAAGTTGCTCAATCGTCTAAACTTACTCGTAATTTCATCTGCAAAACTCGCAAAGTATTCGATTTGGGGAGTATTAATGTTTGTCATACTTCGTGGCTTAATTTCTTTCTAAAATCTTTTTGGAATTTCGGTGGCCAATGCCGAGCGGCGAAGCCGCGAGGCAACCTTTCCAATTCATACAACTTGGCTGCCGGGCAGGGATTCGAACCCCGATAGCATGCTTCAGAGGCATGAGTCCTACCGTTAGACGACCCGGCAATATGTTCGTATTCTATGGCAATTAGCGCATACTAAATCGCACTTATCTATTTCTTCCAAAATCTTCTTCTTGGAATAACTATGCACATTAATCATCTGATTAATGCCCGCAATCTTTGCTTTTCTATCTCTATGATCAAAATCCATGACATAAGGCGGGTATTGTATACCGCAGTCCATGCAGGGCTTTTGCTTAAGCGAGACGACAAAGCTGATCAGATTCTCTCTTCTTTTGATATTTTTTTGTCTGTACAGCTTCTTGTTTCTTTCGTAATAGCGCTTGTGACACGCTCTTCTTTTGACGATATCTCTGTAGGGCATTTCCCTATTTTACAGGATACGGATCGTGTAATCAAGTTCAGATTCCATAGATCATAAACTACCAATGAGTCATAGCAATTTTCAAATAACAAAAGCGCCGAAAGGCGCTTTTCAGTGTACTTTATTTTGTCAAAAAATCAAATCATGCCAAGCCCAAAACAAAACATTCTCACATTCTCAAGTTTGTAAGGATGTTGCATGTGATATGCTATGCGTACCGTGTACTATACCGTCAAATACCGCCGGACGGCGACGAAGCTGGAGGTAACACCAAGCATGATGCCGGTACCGAGCATGATGAGGGAAAATTGGACGACGTTGGAGAGGAAATAACTGAAGAGGTTGAATTCTGGCACGAGGAATGCCAGCTTGGGAGACGCGAGCCATGCGATGGGGAAAAAAACGAGCATGACGACGGCGGCCGCGGCAGTCCCGTATAAAACGCCACTGATCAGAAACGGGCCGCGGATAAACCATGATGACGCGCCGACCAGCCGCATGATCCCTATCTCTTCGCGCATGGTATAGATGGCCAAGCGGATGGTGTTGAATGCGACGAGTACTGCGATGAATGCAAGGATAATCGTGAGTATGGCGCCGCTCCCCCGCACCGTTCCCATCACGGATGAGAGCCGCTCAATCACTGCCTGATTTTCAAAATAATTTATCTTTTCAACCGTCTGATATTCTTTGCCCGCCAGAAAGTCGCTGATTGCGCCGTAGTGTCCCGGATCAATGGCCGCGATATTGATACTCGCCTGCAAGGGGTTATCGCCCAATTCTTCCAGAGCGCTGGCAATGAGGGCATTTTCTTTGTGCCGCTCCCGGAAACGGGCGAGTGCTACATCACGCGAAATATATTCTACCTGTCGCACATCGGGCAATGCTTCAATTTCGCGCTTGACCGCCATGATCTGCGCTTCTTGCGCGTCTGCGGCGAAGTAAACCGTTATGTCTATTTTTGATTCCAAAGAGCGGAGCGCCGTGTCCGCAAAAGCGCCGACAAAGACGAGATTGCCCAGCACAAAAAGCACCAGCGCCATCACCATCGTGGTCGCGGTGGAAAGCCAGCCGTTGCGCCGAAAGCCCAGGAAACCCGCGCGCAATACTCGTTGTAGGGTAATAAATTTCATGCCTGATACGTTCCCTTGGCATTATCGCTCACGACCTCGCCTTGTTCAAGCACGATGACGCGCTTGTCCAGAGCATTGATCACGTCCTTATCGTGCGTCGCCAGAATGACCGTGGTGCCGAGCTGATTTATCTTTTGCAAAAGTTTTACAATTTCCATCGTATTGAAGGGGTCAAGGTTGCCGGTGGGCTCGTCGCCGAGCAGTACGTCTGGACGGTTGACTAGAGCACGCGCGATGGCGACGCGTTGCTTTTCCCCGCCAGACAGCTGGTGCGGAAAATTATTCATCTTGTCCGCAAGGCCCACCAGATCCAGCACCTGCGGCACATCCTCCTCTATTTCCGGATCCGTTCTTCCCGCCACCTCCATGGCAAACGCCACGTTTTCTGCCGTGGTTTTGGTTGGCAAAAGTTTATAGTCCTGAAACACCGTGCCTATTCTCTTGCGCACGTGGTGCAGTTCGTCTCGCGTAAGCGCAGTCACATCCAGGCCGTCCAGAAAAATCGTCCCCTCGGTCGGGTCTTCTTCGCGCAAGAGAAGCTTGAGCAACGTGGTCTTGCCCGCACCCGACGAGCCGACCAAAGAAACAAATTCCTTGGGCGCTATGCGCAACGTCACATTGCGCACGGCAACGCTATTGTGATTGTAAATTTTGGATACGTTATCAAAAAAAATCATTACGGTACATTTCTTACTTCTGCTTCAATAAAGGCATCCAGATCTCCGTCCAGCACCTTGTCAATCTGCGACGTCTCGACTCCGGTGCGGTGGTCTTTGACCATTTGGTACGGATGCATGACGTATGAGCGTATTTGACTGCCCCATTCTATTTTTACTTTTTCTTTGCGCACACCCTGTCGCTCCTGCTCGGCTAGTTCCAATTCTAACCGATACAGGCGCGACCGCAAGAGGCGCATGGCGGTCTCGCGGTTGGATTCCTGCGAACGCTCGGCCTGCGATGCGACAGTCAATCCCGTAGGCACATGAGTGATGCGGACAGCGGTTTCGCGCTTGTTCACATTCTGCCCGCCCGGGCCGGATGAACGAAAAAAATCAATCGTGATTTCATCGGGGTTGATCGGGACTTCTTCGGGCGCTACGAATTCCGGCATGACATCCACCAGCGCAAACGACGTGTGGCGCAACTGCTGGCTGGAAAAAGGAGAAATGCGCACGAGCCGGTGTACGCCCGATTCTTTGTTCATATAGCCGTAGGCAAAAGATGCGGCAATCCGTATGGTTGCATTCTTAATACCCCATCCGCCGGGCCCATTGTTTTCCCCCCAGTGCTCGTGAATAACTTTTGTCTTCCACCCTTTTTGATCGGCAAACCGGCTATACATGCGAAGCAACAATGCGGCCCAGTCCTCGGCGTCTTTGCCACCGGCTCCCGCATACACGGAAAGAATCGCGTTGCCCTTGTCGTATTTTCCGGAAAAAAAGAGTTCCGTTTCCAATGCTTTCACCTCGCGTTCCAGGGTGATGCGCCGCGTTTCCGTCTCGCGCGCGATTGCTGGGTCCTCCAGCGCCATGGGGACAAACTCCCGCAGGGCGCGGGCTTCCTCTTCCAATACGTCTATCTTTTCAATGTCGCGTTTCAAAGAAGCGAGCGTCTGACTTTGCTCCGATGCACGGCGATTGTCATCCCAAAACCCGGGACGCGCCATGTCGCCTTCAATACGCGCTATTTCTTTTTGCTTTCCCCCGACGTCAAAGACGGTCCGCCAATTGGCGGATGTTATCCTGCAATGCGTCCAGTTT
>CAYIBQ010000041.1:4819-5939 GCA_964361695.1 uncultured Candidatus Saccharibacteria bacterium
AGCCGGAGGCGAGGATCGAACTCGCGACCTACTGTTTACGAAACAGTCGCTCTGCCACTGAGCTACACCGGCACATCCTTGTATTTGTCAAACATCCGATGTTTGACAAATCAGATTAGCCTAAGAAAAGATCGCCTACCTTCTCACCAATGAGCTTTACCGGCGTTTCTTCAACAAAACGCCGATACTCCTTTCCATTCTTAAACTGACTCATAACAACGGTGGTATTTAGGAACGGCGCCCACCTATTATTGACAGCGAAATCCTGAAAACTTGACCAGACATACTCCATTTCACGTTCTGACCATTGTTTCAATTCCCGAGGATTCGCATGGATATATGCGGAAAGATACGTCAAATATTCATTACGGTCAATATGTACGGATTTGAATTTCCCTGCGAACAAATGACCACTCCGTTTATGGCGCGCATTGAAATATTTGGTGTATGCATTCAGAAGACGCTGCATATACTTTGAGATGCCTCCTTCTGTGCTTTCATGAAGCATGAGATGGAAATGATTCCCCATGAGACAAAACGCGACAAGCTCAACAGTCCGATGTCGTGTAATTTCAGTAAATATATCGCTGTCAAACATTGAATGTTTGACATTTTTGATGAGGCGATTTATCTGAGGAAAGGAAACCTCGCCTTGCAGTAACAACAAGAGCGCAAGAAAACGCCATCGGTCGCTATCATCCAAAAAGATAGTGCGTTTTTCAACACCTCTGTTGAAAACATGATAGTATTCCCCTTCTACAAAACGCATAGGCAAAAGTTTTGTCAAACATCCGATGTTTGACAATGTGAGGTTATTTCTTTTTCAATGCGCCTTCGGTGTAGATGTTGGCCGCATTCCAGAGGAGCCATCCTGCGTCCTCGGCATCCTCGGCTGCGTCTATCTGCAAACGCACTTTTTCAGCACCGTACGGCCTGCCGGCGGCTTGGTCGTCTTCGTGATAAAAATCCTCAAGCCACGGGCGCAAGCGCGCGCGCCTACCCCGTGCAAGTACCATATCGGGCGTCGTACTTGCAGATATGCCCGCGATGCTGGTAGTGCCTGTTTTGCCGTCCAGATAGTCGCGCGCGGCAATGAGCGATCTGCCGACGACGACATCGG
>CAYIBQ010000042.1:0-5869 GCA_964361695.1 uncultured Candidatus Saccharibacteria bacterium
GACGATTTTAATCGGACACCCGACAAAAAAACCAACTGAAAATGTCTATTAAACCCATTTTGCAGAGCACGAAAGCCCATCCGGTATGGCTCGGGGTTTGGCTCCATTCGCTGGGGGAATCCTGCGCCGAACACGCGTTGGTAGAAGCCGGAAGCAATATATTCACCGAAGCGCCACAGGAAGAATGGTGTCCAAAAGGCGATTTCTTCCGGAAAATGTAATGCCCGCCAGGCAATTGCTGACCACCCTAAGGCCACTGCGTCGAGCCCTATCCGGGAAACAGAACCGGACACCACTCTCGTCAACATACCATACACACTCAACTGGCTTGCCGCTCCGAAGCAATAGAATGTCCACGCAACGAGTGAACGGGCATCCGTTCCGAAAGGATAGTTACGGAAGAAAGGTATTCCATCTGGACGTTGCCAAACATACCAGTAGAGCACAGCAACCAGCGATGAAATCACCAATAGAGTGATTATAATAACCCAGCTACTTGACCACTGCAAAGTCAGACATGCCTTCATTTTACATCCTTCTGTGAAAGAAAAGCCGTATGCGAGGATACTCACATACAGCTGATGATGTGCCTTGTGCTCAATACCGTTTAATGTGTGAATACACGAACGAGCACAATAATGAAAGGGCTTAGTCCTGTGAGGATGGCTATGACTTGAAGCCACCATGGTGCGGGCTTGATTTCCGGCGAGTGTCCCACTGCGCCGTCCCAGTAATCGCCGGGGTACGGATGGCGTAATTGATCCTCTGTCGGAACATATAAAGGCAACGGCGTAATTCTTCTCCTTCTAGAGTTTACAGTGTGACCCCTGCCTTCTCCGCTTCCCGGCAAAGCTCGCAGAGGTAACTTTCCGCCTCTTCCTTGCGCGCATCACACGTCACCCGTGAGGGCTTCTCTCCGCGCAGAAAGAATGCTTTCATCTCTCGCATTCGCTCAAGTTCCGCATCCACGTTCTCATCGGTCGTATTTATGAGCAGAGGATCGTATACCTCCGGCATCTCAAACTGTATTGCCGCGTGCAACGCCCCGTCCATGCTAAACACCGGACTGTTATTGCTTCCTTCGCTTTTTCGGCGTTCAATGCGTTCCCGCATCCGCTCAAGGGAACAATAGAACAACACGACGTTGACATTGATCCCGCCGTCATCATGGAGAGGTGGCCGCTGTTCCATTCGTGCCCGCTCCGGTTCTATGCGCTGGAGGTAATGCTCGGTTTCGGCGATCATGCGCATGAATGGTTCCTGGTGGTTTTTCATGGTAAGCATAACCATTTCAACCAAGACCGTTTTGGCGTTGTCCACAATAATACGGCGCTGAATCTCCTCCCGCGCAAGCTGATTGCGGTAGACCTTCTCGGTCGTCGTCATGGCACGGTTGCCCCAGTAGCGAATGCCCACGTCATCCAGCCCGATAGTGGTTGCGTTACGAAACTCATGCCAACGCATAAGTTTCTTTAGATATGCAGATTTACCTGTACAGATCAAGCCTGACAGGACATGGATATTTCGCATTGCCATCTCCTCCGTGCACAAACATGGTGTTGAAGACCTACACTGTGAGTAGCACAAATTACGTCCTCTGTCCAGTTTTGGGAACGTACATTCAACCTCCAAGTGCAACACCCGTACGTTCATAAAATACCTCATACGGCGTCTTCCAGCCAAGGCGTTTCCTTGGCCGGGTATTGAGGAGATACTCGACCCGCTGAATCTCCTCGTCGGTAATCGTTTGAAAGTCCGTACCTTTGGGAAAGAATCTGCGGATGAGGCCGTTGGCGTTCTCATTGGATCCGCGTTTCCACGAATGATACGGATGCGCGAAGAAACAACGGATGCCAAGCGTCTGCGCTAAGGCCTCATATCCCAGATTCTCCGATCCACGGTCCCGCGTGAGCGTCTTGCGCCATCGGGAGGGAACGGCGCCAAGCCGCGCGGTAACCGCGCGATTTGTCTCTGCCATGGTGCCGTCACGCACCCGCGCGATGAAGACGATGCCGGCGACACGTTCATTGATGGTCTTGAGAGCATCCCGGGACGCTCGCGAGACTACGAGATCATCCTCCCAGTGACCGATGCGCTTTCGCTGGTCCGCTTCCTTTGGACGCATATCAATGGACGGCAGGGGGCCTTTGTCTACGCGGTAGGAACTCCTGAGTCCTTTTTTCACTCTCCGCTTCCGGCGTCTTGGCAGGAACGGGCGCAAATCCTCGCGCCCCTGCTTCAGAGAGCCGTACCCCCCACGATGTATCTGCGCGTAGACATACTGGTAGATGGCTTCGTGGGAGATGGCGGTACCCACGCCCTTCTTACATGTTGCGGCGATCTGTTCCGGAGACCAGCCGAGCTTGAGATGCGATACGACGTGGGAACGGACGGATTCGTTTTTCAGCCGTTCCATCCTTCCCCGGCGCGTACGATTCTCTTCCGCCTGTTCCTGCGCCAGACGAGGTGTGTACCGCCTCAATTGGGGTGGAATGTTGCGGTTGATTTCCCGGGAGACGGAGGATGGGCTGCGGCCGAGTACCGCCGCGATCGCCCGTACCGACCGCTTGTCCCAGAGCAGTTCCTGGATCTTTTCACGTTCGCTCACCGAAAAGTGATGATATGCCATACACTCCTCATTCTACCGGAGTGTTGCACTTACTTGTTGAATTGAATGAAAGGAATGATACCTCTTTCATCTGTATGTCGGATCAGCGAGGAATGTCCGGATCATTCAATTGCTCAATCTTATTCATGCTCGCTTGCACCAGAGGGTAGATCCATGCAGACAGAGTTTTACTCACAGCACGTCTCCGAAGAGTAGGGGACCGGGACAGAGAATGAGAATCATGATCGGGATACGCTTGTCCGTTTGACGGTCCTCCAATCCGGAGCGGGCAAGGGTATGGTAAAGTGAAAAGGTATTCTTTTGGGCACCGCATCGGCTCCTTCATGTCGGGTTGTATCCTGACGATGCCTATTTTGAGAGACATACCCGATGATGATATAGTAAATGCATGAAAATTTCCAACACGAAAAAGATACCAGACAAAGACCTCATCGTCTTTGATATGGACGGCACGCTGACGCCAACCAAAGCGCCGATGGATGCCGAGATGACCGGACTGATCGCAGACCTGCTTGCAGAAAAGCAGGTGGCCGTGATCGGCGGAGGAAAGTATGCTCTATTCCGCGAACAACTCCTCGCCCCCCTGCGAAAAGCCCGCGTAGCGCCGAAAAATCTTCTCTTGTTTCCCACCACAGCGACCTCTTTTTATCGCTATCGCGGAGGTTGGAAAAATGTGTACGTCCACGCGCTGTCACCGGCAGAAAAAAAGAAGATAAAGCATGCCTTTGCGGAGGTTTTTGAAAAATCGGAATACCGGCATCCTTCGAAAACCTACGGAACCGTAATTGAAGATCGCGGCACGCAGATTACGTTTTCGGCGCTCGGACAGGAGGTGATCGCAATACTCGGCACGGAAAAAGGCGTTGCCATAAAAGAGCAGTGGCTGAAAGAAAACAAAGCGATAAAAATGAAAATGGGGCGTATGCTGCAACAGCTACTTCCCCGATTTGAAGTGCGCACCGCCGGATTTACGTCCATTGATGTTACGCAGAAGGGCATTGATAAGGCATATGGCTTGGGGCAGATAACTAAATACACAGGAACGACGATAAAAAAAATGCTGTTTATCGGGGATGCCATTTTTCCGGGAGGCAATGATTATGCAGTCGTCCGCACGGGCGTGGATTACATACCCGTACACGGGCCGGAAGATACCAAGCGCATCATCCGCGCGGTTCTCGCACGCACGCGTATATAAAAACATATCCACCTAATACGCTCGAGCGTATTAGGTGGATATGTTTATTCTTTTCATCGATATCAGATTTTGTCGCTCCACCCGATCTTGCGGGAGCAGTTTTTCCAGTGATGCAGGTAGCCGCCCGCGATCATGGTCGCGGCAAGGTCAATCTGGTGCCGCGGGTCATCCATGTCAGCATCGGTGATGTTGTATTTCTTGGTGAAATGCGAGAACGTCGGCTTTTTGAACTGCAAAAGTCCCAACGACGTGCCCTGGTCTCCGGCCGCGTCCTCTTTCCACTGCGATTCGCAGGTAATGAGGCGACGAAATTTGATAGGGTCAATGCCCGCTTCTATTGCCGTATGCTCGGCGTACTCTCCCAGCGTGAGAAATGCCGTCTTGGGCGCTTGAAGCGCTCCCGAGGCAACCGTCTCGGTGGGGACAAGAAGCGGCATAGTGGTCGTTTTTTGGCTTTCCTTTGCCAAATTTGGCGTAAGCAGAGCCATCGTAAGAATAACTGACATGAACAATGTACTCATAGGTGGCAAATTTAAAACCCCTAAATTTCCTGGGGCTTTCTGTATACTAACCTATTATAGTAAACTTGTCAATAGTTACGGTGGAGCCCCAGGGATGGTACCATGGGGCAATGACTGTTGAATTTTTTATTATTGTGGCGCTTGTGGCAGGCGGCTTTGGGGCCATTTTTTGGTTTTTGGCGCGCCGCAAAGAACCTGCAGGCGACAATCAGGCCATGCTGATCCTGCAACAGCAGATCAATGAGGTCACCCGCACGCTAGACGCGCGCCTGGCCGATTCCAACGCCATGGTTCAGCGTCAGTTCGGAGCAAGCACTGAAGTGATGCAAAGCGTCGCCGATAAAAATACGCGCGTCATGCATGACCAGTCCCAGGTCATGCAGGATGTGGCACACCGCAATACCCGCATGGTCGCCGAGATCGCCGAAAAACTCACGCGCGTGGAAGAATCCGTACGCCAGGTCATCAGCGTCGGCGATCAGGTGAAAAATCTGCAGGACATCCTGAAAAATCCCAAACAGCGGGGGATTTTGGGCGAATACTATCTGGAAACCGTGCTTAAGAATGTCCTGCCTCCGGGCGCATACCAAATGCAGTATCAGTTTGCCGACGGCGTGATCGTGGACGCCGCGGTATTTGTGGACAAGCGCATCATTCCGATTGACTCAAAGTTCTCGCTGGAAAATTATAACCGCATTCTGGAAGCGCGCGACCCTGCAGAGAAAAAACGCTATGAGGCCGCCTTTATCGCGGATCTCAAGATGCGCATTGACGAGACATCAAAATATGTCCAGCCGCACGCAGACACCATGGACTTTGCATTTATGTTCATCCCGTCCGAGGCCGTGTATTATGACCTGCTCATCAACAAAGTCGGAGCCGTAGAGGACGAGACGCGGAATCTCCTCTACTACGCGGGGCAAAAAAAGGTGATCGTCGTATCTCCCACATCATTTCTTGCATATCTCCAGACCGTCTTGCAGGGCCTGCGAAACCAAAAAATATCGGAACAGGCAAAGGAGATCGTAAAACAAGTGGAGGACCTGCGGCGACACCTCGTATCCTATGACGCGTATTTCAAAAAAATTGGCACGCATCTTACCACCACGGTCAGTATGTACAACAATGCCGGAAAAGAATTCGGTAAGGTGGACAAAGACATCGGCAGGATCACCGGCGAGCGCATGGGCGTGGAGCAAACCATGATCTCCGCTCCATCATCAGAATCAGAGGAATAAATAGGATACCTGTCTGGTTGCATTTTCTGCGCCGATTTGATACCATATTTCCCATGCAGTATGCGGTCATAAAGACCGGAGGCAAGCAGTATCTGGTCGCCCCGGGACAGAAGCTGAAAATAGAGAAATTGGACGCTCCAGAGGGTGGCGCCGTTTTGTTTGATGAGGTGCTATTGATAGTGGGGGATAATGATGCGGTTTCTATCGGCGCGCCGACGGTCAAAGATGCACAAGTGGAAGCGCGCGTAATCAAACAAGGACGAACCAAAAAAATGATTATCTT
>CAYIBQ010000043.1:0-5785 GCA_964361695.1 uncultured Candidatus Saccharibacteria bacterium
CGCGCTTGTCGTCGCCCCATATGTTTTCAGCTGATGGAAGGCAGTTATCTTGGCATCATCCGTCATACGAACATGATCCAGGATCCCGACCCGGTCGTGGGCATTCCATTCGCCCTGCAGTTTCCATCGCGTACCGTCGTGCTTGGAAAAGAGCATCGGGAGGCTCATCCTGACACTCACGATCCCGGCAGTCGGAGCCATTATTGAAGAAAGATACGCGAGGCGATCGATGCCGGTATCACCTTTTCTGATGGTTTCGGCATACGCTATACCAACGCGCGCGTGCAACTCCGGAAAAGAAGCTAGATGCGACATCCTCAAGCGAAACGGCGCCAGAGGCGCCTCGGGAAATGCGCGATGCGCGTTGCATTCCCACGTACCTCTCCCTTTGGTACTGAACATGAGAATACCCTTATTCAGTAAGTCGTAGGCCAACCATTCGTCCATGGTAGATGTCCTCCTGCGGGTGCTGAACGTGAATAATATGACAAGGTGCATGGGGTGCCTGCACGGATCATAAAAATCCGGTCCCGTACTCATCAAACGCGCGAACACGGATACACGTCTCGCTCCCCTCCGCCGAAACCTACTTTCCAGCTCCCCCGTCTTGGCCCATCAGCGCCTCACGCATCTCCTCCCGTCTCCCAAGCGCCTGCCATAGACCCCATGGAGTCGCTGTAAAAACACAAAGCGCCCCATGTGGCGCTTTGTGTACTATCGTGTGGACATTATACCAGCAGGGATTTCCCCGCGACTTGCCGCGTGGGCTCCTTATAGAAAAGTTTGAAAACCTTTGGTTTTCAAACGTAATTCTTGCGGCGAAGCCCCGGGTCATACCCTGCGGCTTGCCGCAGGGTTGTTGATTGACCACACAAAAAATCCATCCGTGAGGATGGATTTTTTGTGTGGGATATTCTAAAACTTTGCACGAACCAATTTTGAACGAAACAACTGAACCGCCCCATCGCCGCTCGCTAACGCTCGCTTCACCAAAGAAAAGTTTTGTTTGCAGTTTTTGATTTGCGCGCGACCGATTTCTTCTTCTACTTGGCGTCAGACATTTATAGACATCACACTATAAAGTGATACTTTTGCCTCCTAATTAAAGCTCATAGATAAGGGTTTTATTAACCGCACCAAAAGAACACGGGCTTGCCCGTGGAGCTTCATGGAGAGAGGTCAGTCCGATTTCATAGTATGCGCTCTATAATGTCACTTACCGTCAAGGACGTCATGAATGGCGACCCTTTGACGCTTCCCGACGACGCGACGTACCATGAAGTCGTAGCGGCATTCCGCGACCACCACCGCGTGAATCCCATTCCTGCTGTCAACGAAAGCCGCAACGTCGTTGGTATCGTGAGTAGATATGATATATTGAACCCGTTGCGGGAGATAATGTAGTTTCTTTCGCTATATTATTCATAACTAAGGGCTCTTTGCGAGAATGAGCGGGCGATATGACCACCATCCTTTGCGAAGCGGCCAATCACAATTATGGACGATCAGTACGAAGAACAGGATAAAAATGCCAGCGATCATGCCGAGCGCACGCTGGCGTCGCTCAAAGAGAAGTACTGGCTCATCGGCAAGACCCATATCCGCACATGGCGGGCAGTCCTTGTCATCGGTCTTGTTGCGGGACTTGCTTCAGGGATTGTCCTGGTGGCCAATCGGAGCGGAGAGGTTGAACCGGAACAGGCAGAAGTTGAGCACGGCCTGTCTCCAGAGTTCGTTGACGCGGGTCAGTGGCAGTTGATCGGTCCGGGCGGGGGAGGGCGCATCACCTCGGTGACGGAAGATCCTTCCAATCCGAGGAATCTTTACATGACCATCAATGTCGGAGGGGCGCGAAAGTCCACTGACGGAGGCCAGAGCTGGCGCATCATCAACCGCGGCTTGGCCTATGAAAAAGAAGGAGACAACGCCCAGCGCCTGATGCATATCTTTGTCCACCCGAAAAACGGCAGGGTACTCTTGGCCGCTGGACTAAACGGGCTGATCTATGAGAGCAGTGATGCGGGAGAGCGCTGGCGCGTGAGCTACACGCACCCCGCAAACAAATACGACTACAGCCGGATCGTCGGCGACCCGAATGATCCTGACACCGTCTATGTCGGGGTAGGCAGTATCAATCGTCTGCTTTTAGGGGTGGATGCCAGGCAATCGCAGGACTATTGGGATACAATTAAAGTCGGCCCTACCATCATGCGCGGACGTCTCGGGAATTCAGGCTGGACCTGGGAGGAAGTCGGCTCGATCAGTGGAGATGCGCGCGCCAAAAACGGAAAGTATCTCAACATTTACTCGATTGCCGTAAACCCCGCCAACAGCCGCGAACTCTTTTTTATGACCGAGCGCGGACTTTTCCGGGGGCAGCTGGAAAAGAACGGCGCCATACGCTCATTCGAGCACGTTCGAGGCGGCCTGCCCGATCCTGAACTGATCCATGGAGGGACAATCGTGTTTGACCAACAACATCCCAAAGTCGCCTACCTCACGGCGCTGAATCTCTTTCTTAAAAAAGGCGAGGAGAAAGTTGGCGGCGTGTTTAAGTCAAAAGATGGCGGGAACACCTGGGAAGAGCTTGCCGGAGGGCTTGACCGCGCGCACTCAAACTACTTTGACATCCAGATAGACCCCCAGGATTCCCGTACGATCTATGTCGCGCAATCAATCGTCGAGCAAAGGGAATTTGACGGGAAAGAATTCCCGGGAGTTGACGGAACGCTTTGGCGCTCTAATGACAGCGGTGCCACCTGGGTCGCGCTCATTAAACCCTCCGACCTCTCGCGTTTCTCGCCGGGCTGGCACCCCATGACAAAGTTCGGGCCTGATTTTATCAGCATTTCATCCGGCAGCGGGAAAATCAGATGGACGATTAGCGGAGGGAAACTCTTTGAAAACGAGAATGCGGAGGCGCCCTATCGCTGGAAAAATATTCTCACGCGCGGGCTCTCTCCGGGCGAGTGGCAGAGCACGGGATCGGAGGCCATTGCGTTTGCCCGGTCCCTGGCGATTGACCCCCAAAACTCGGACATCATGTATATCCCCTACGGAGATCACGCCTGGTTCAAGAGCGAGAACGGCGGCAAGTCGTTAAAGACACAGGTCACTTTTAAGGATTTTAAGAACCGCTTCGGAAATGCCGGCGACAGTGGCATCCTGATCGTGGATGAAAAAGACAGTAAGCGCGTCTATGCCGCCACCCAAGGGCCGCATCAGCAGTTTAAGGACGGCGGTGTGATGTACTCCCAAGACGGCGGCAGGACATGGGAGACCGTCGGCGGGCATCTGGACGGCGAGCGCAATCCGGCTCTGCTTCGAGGTCTTCCTCGCGCCGCCATGCTGGATCTTTTGGTTGAATATATGGGGACGGGAAAACGCGCGCTTTACGCCGCAAGCTACGGGAACAGAGAAAAAGATGCTCCGGGAGGGGTATACTTTCTCGATGACGCTGACGGCAGAAGCGACTGGCGCCATATTTTCTCGTCAGAAAATACCCATGCGCTTGCGGCCTCTCCTGATTTCTCGAGGGTCTATGTAGGCGTTGACAACAAGGGGGTGTACGTGCTTGAGCGCGAGCATGATGCGCAGAGCGGGCAGACATGGCGCAAGCGAGGGCCCATTGACGTTGGCGGAAGCAGAGAGTTCCATGACATGGAAACCGCTCTCCCTTCCGGTGCGATCTTCATAGCCACGGAGCGGGGACTCTTTACGCTTGACCGGAGCGATGATAAGGTCAGGCGCGTGGACATTCCCGGACTCTCGGGCGGCGAGAAAGGCACCCGATCGGCAGTCGAGGTTCACCCCAAAAACGAAAGCGTGCTTTACTTCACGAACAACCGGAGCGAGGTGTTTTATTCCGAAGACGGCGGCAAGAACTGGCAGGTGGTAAGCCAGAACATCCCTACCAAGGGATTTGCGATGCTCGCGGTTGATCCGAACCAGAATACCATTTACGTCGAGGCGCCGGGAGCGGGGATTTGGAAGCGCACCCTCTCTTTGGAGCCGTAATAAGACTCACGGGCTGTAGGGAGAATCACTGTTATGCTAGGCTCTAGACTAGCAAGCGGCCACGCTTTAGTCTAGATCCTAAGATAATACTAATTGTTATGGCAGAATTGCAACAAACAGGAGGGCGTCCTTCTGAAGAAAAGACGGAAGAGGCCCTGAAACAGCCTCAACGGCATTATGTCTTGGTGGGCGGACACCGCGTCCGTTCGTGGCATGCCTGGCTTGCCATCGGCGTGGTGGTTGGTATCGCCGCAGGCATCATACTGGTGGCCAATCGGAGCAGAGAGGTTGAACCGGGACGGACAGGAATCGAGCACAGCCCGCTTCCATACGGTTCGTACGGGGCAGAAAAAATCCCGTCTACTTCGCGTATCACATTTCGGATAAAGCAGACCAGAGGAGGGGACCGTTCACCGAACAGAGTAATCACCCGATGATGAATGGGGCCGTGATCAACGCGAAATGGGCATTGGCAGAGCCGACGCGCGGAACATTTGACTGGTCGCTACTTGATGAAAAAATTACTCAATGGGTTGGGAAAAGCGACAAAAAAGTGATCATCAAGCTTGCTCCTTACGGAGCGGAACCTATTGCCGGAGAGGAAGGTGATGAGGGAGACGGTAACGACATTACTCCTGCGTGGGTATACGATATCGGCAGGATGTCCGGCTCTGGCGCTGGCCCTATACTCAAAATCACATTCGCTCTGGTCAAGAAGGGCAAGGAGCGAACGGTTTCGGTGCCGAAAGTGTGGGATCCTGATTTCTATCCGCCGTATGAGGAATTTATCCAGGCGCTCGGCAAAAAATATAACAATGATCCGCGGGTAGCCGGTTTTATGATCGGAATCGGCCATAGCGGCGGGACAAATGCCCAGGGGTCGAAGGGTGGAGGTGCTGCATTTGAAGCGGCGGGTTGGACCCTTGCCTTATGGGAAAAACACATTCGGGCAGTAACGCGAATCTCCAAAGCACACCTGACCAAACCGCTCTTCATGGTAAAAACAAAGGAGTTCCTGGACAAATATCCGATGGGAGACAATCCCGAAATTACGAAACGCATATTTAAAGACGCCGCCCTGCAGGGAATTTCTCCGCTCATGGGGGGCATGGAACCGAAACTTGACAAGTTTAATGATTCCTTTGCTCCCGAACTCGTCAGATACTTGGCAACACTGAATCCTCCATCGGGCTACACCATAGGATTCTACGATGACTGGCCTTTGTGGGTTCCTCCGAAACGGAGCGATAAATGTCCGGGCCCAACCTGTGGCAGAGATCTAGCCGGCTTCAATAAAGAGTTCGAGTATGTATTTGATGTCTGGAACAGCATCGAACGAAAGTACCCGATCTTCTTCGTTTTTCAGGAGCCGGAGACTGAAGCAACCAATAAAAACGGACCGCCTTGCGCCAAGGGCGGACCGCTTAAAGATTGTTTTTACAATCCGCTCTACAACGCGGCGGCAAAGTGGCTGTCTGCGGCCCCACCCCAGCCAGAGGCAAAGAAAATCCCGCTCTACTTCGCGTATGTCATCGGAGACATTCGGAATCTGTTGCAAGTATAACACAAGATTCAATGCTATGCAAGTTTCTAGCCCCCTCGTTAAATTGAAGCGAGGACGGCGCGGGATTCCTCCCCTTAAACCCCTCCTCCCGCGCCGTCCGAGTTCCGCATTTCGCCCCGCCGCACTGCCCGAATACTTGGAGGGCAGAACCCCCGAAAGAAAAACACCCTTTCCTTTTTCAAAAGAAATTTCACCCCCGCCAAA
>CAYIBQ010000044.1:0-5608 GCA_964361695.1 uncultured Candidatus Saccharibacteria bacterium
GCGTTGGATACAATGATTAGCACTCATAGGTCGCGAGTGCTAAGCATCATAAAATCCTTATTTGTTTTCTTTATATGAAGATCAATCCTCTAGGAGACCGCGTGGTGATTGAGCCGGAGAAGCAGGAAGGCGGCAAGACCAAGGCGGGCATTTATCTGCCGGAGACGGCGAGTAAAGACCGGCCGGAGCGGGGAACTGTCGTCGCAGTGGGCCCGGGCAAGTTTGACGAAGACGGAAAAAAGCGCATTCCGATGAGCGTGAAAAAGGGAGACGTCGTACTTTTTTCCACATATCGCGAGCCGGTAAAAATGGATGACAAGGAATATCTCGTTTTGGGCGAAGACGATATTCTTGGCATTCTGACAAAATAACCTCTCTTATATGGCAAAACAAATCATTTTTCACGAAAAAGCGCGGCATGCGATGGCGAGAGGCGTGGATATCCTCGCCGAAGCGGTGAAGCTGACGCTGGGGCCGCGGGGGCGCAATGTCATCCTGGACAAGAGTTTTGGCGCGCCCCAAATCACCAATGACGGTGTTACCATCGCGAAAGAAATAGAGCTTGAGGACAAGTTTGAAAACATGGGCGCCGAGCTCGTCAAAGAAGCCGCTTCCAAGACCAATGACGCGGTGGGAGACGGTACGACCACGTCCGTAGTGCTGGCGCAATCGCTCATTCGCGACGGCCTCAAGTATGCGGCGGCTGGCGTCAATGTGATTGGATTACGCACGGCTCTGGAAGAGGCGAAGGAGGAGGTCGTCAAAGAGTTGCACAAAATCACAAAGCCGGTGAAAGACGAGGACGAGGTGGTGCAGGTCGCCACGATTTCCGCGGAATCCGAGAATCTCGGTAAGATCATCGCCGAGGCAATTCAAAAAGTAGGCAAGGACGGCGCAGTGACTGTGGAGGAATCACAGGGCATCGGCATTGAGAAAGAAGTGGTAGAGGGCATGCAGTTTGACCGCGGCTATGTGTCACCCTACATGATGACCAACGCCGAGCGCATGGAAGCGGTGATTGAAGATCCGTTTATCCTCGTAACGGACAAGAAGCTATCTTCCATTCAGATCATTTTGCCTCTGTTGGAAAAACTCGCGCGCTCCGGCAAGAAAGAACTGGTGGTCATTGCCGAGGATGTAGACGGCGATGCGCTGGCAACACTGGTGGTAAACCGTCTGCGGGGCGCTTTCATGGCACTCGCGGTAAAAGCCCCAGGTTTTGGCGACCGCAGAAAAGAAATACTGGAAGACATTGCGGTGCTCACGGGTGCTAATGTCATCACCGAAGACCTCGGGTTGAAACTTGAGAATGTGGAGATTGAGATGCTCGGTAGAGCCCGCCGCGTGGTCGCTGACAAGGACAACACCACGATCGTGGGCGGCAAGGGTAAGAAAGACGCGATTGAAAAACGCATTGCCCAGATCCGTGTACAGAAAGAAAAATCAAGCTCGGAATATGATAAGGAGAAATTGCAGGAGCGGCTGGCAAAACTGTCCGGAGGGGTCGCGGTCATCAAGGTGGGCGCCGCAACCGAGACCGAGATGAAGTATATCAAGCTGAAAATTGAAGACGCGGTTGCCGCGACCAAGGCGGCACTTGCGGAAGGCATTGTGCCGGGCGGCGGCATGGCGCTGTTCAAGGCGGGGATATTAGTAGCCGACCGATGGAAACGGCGTGCCGATAGCGCAGGCGCGCAGGCGAGCCCCGAATATCAGGCCGCGTATGCCATACTCCTCAATGCGTTGGAGGAGCCGCTCTCGCAGATTGCGGCAAATGCTGGCAAACGTTCGGGAGAGATCACGACACGCATCCGTGAAAAGATCGGAGGCGATGCCAAGTCCAATGCCGGATATGACGCGCGCCGCGACGTGATTGTAAACGACATGCTCAAAGAGGGGATTATTGATCCGGTGCGCGTGACACGCATGGCGCTGGAGAACGCGGTGTCTGTTGCCGCGATGTTCCTCACGACAGAGGTGGCGATTGCCGATCTTCCCAAAAAGGAGGAAAAAGCCGCCCCTGCGATGCCCCACGAGGATTATTAAATCGAGGGTGTGGGGTAGAGAGAAAAAATCCCCGCCATCAGGCGGGGATTTTTTATGTTTTGTTTTCGGCATCTTGCTTTCCTCCCCGCCCCCACTCTCCGCTCACATGTTTCGGCGCGGTTTCTTTCGCCTCGCCTGTTTGAAAACCTTCGCGAATCCCCAGCGTGGATTCGCTCATCACGTGGTCGGCCTCGCTCTCGCGCTTTCAGCGCGAACCATGCCCGCTTGGCCTCCCAGTGTTTTCAAACAGGCGTGGCTCAAATCCCGCCGCTTGATGACGTACATTCGCGTGCGAGCGGGACGGGTCAAGTTTCCTTATCAGAAAATATGATTGTGGATAAACACATACCTATCCCCTCAAGATATAGTTGGCTCCAAAAGTTATCCACACCTATCCCATAGCGACATAATTGAAGCTAAACAAAAACGGCTTGGAAGGCCGTCTCTGTCCCCATATCAATGTCGTCCAGAAATGAAATTGCATCAGGTCTTGCCGCTATATACTTATAACAACGATTCCTGAACCAGTTTTCCAAAACCGATTTCTATGGTCTCACAACAATCTTAACATCTCAATAGGTATTTTTTTGACTCCTCAAGAAGCAGATTGCGAATTTAGATTCCTTTTGGTAAAGTATTACTAATGATCATCAGAGATTCGCAACTTTCTGGACAGAGAGTCCCCCAAAAAAGTTTCCATAAGAAAACCTTAACAAGTAAGGACTCCTCTTAAAGAAGACGTTTGTAGTAGAAGAAGGGCTTGCGCCAATCCTCCGCTACTGAAAAAGATTTGAAGAAATCTCTATCAGTAGGGGGGGATTTTGTATTTAATAAAAACCACGAAACCATAGGCGGACACTCTGTGAGTTTCAGAATTGCTTCCGAATCCCCACGAAAGTTTGGCAACCTGTGAGGTTTTTAACCTCGCAGAGTAGCCCCCTATAATTTAGTGGTCTGGCCACGTCCGCCCGTCTCGGTTGCCATGAGACGACAAATTTTCAACAACGGGTGTATTATACTATACTACTTTCATGCAACACAATCCCCAGTTATCCCCAAGTGCAAATCAATTTCTCGCTACCCTCAAACGTGCAATATCGTACCCATTAAAGCGGAAAACCGCGCACCGTCATTCTACCTGTTGTTATGGTGTTAAATCGTGCGGCGCGGTCAAGCTCCGCTCGTTTGAAAATGCTGTGAGGCCGAGCGGCCATGGTTCCGAGCCATCGGGCGAGGAGAGCGAGGACGAACGGCCAATGAGCAAAATCTCGGTGGGATTTTGCGAAGGTTTTCAAACGAGTGGAGCGAAGAGAACCGCGTCGCCTCATTGGGGATTGTGGCATGGGGACAGGAGAGTATAATACGTCCATGCAGATTCCGGCGTTTTCGGCACAATCCCTGCAAAGCGCGTCTGCGCTTTTTTCAAACCCCACATGGGATGTGATGCTCGTCATACTCCTTGTGGGAGGTAGTTTGTTTTGGTCGTTTCTGGCAGGCAGGCGCAAGATTGTCTCTACCATCATGGTGACGTATATCGCACTCGCCATTTTTCCCGCGATTCCGGTAGCACAGCTGACCAAGATGCTGGGCATCCGCGACGCTTTTCTGGGGACCATCGGTATTTTTCTCATTCTTTTCATTTTGATGGTATGGCTTCTCGGTGCCCGTCGTTCACGGTCGTTTGCGCCTGGCGCTCCGTGGTGGCAGGTATTTTTCCTGTCGTTGGCGCAGTCAGGTCTTCTGGCGCATATCATCCTCTCACTGCTTCCGCCCAGCCAAACCATACTTCTCTCTCCGCTTACGCGGCGCGTATTTCTTGATCCATCGGTGCATCTCTGGTGGCTGGTCGCACCCGCTATGCTTCTTATTCTTATCCGCCGTCTCGCCATGCGGGATGAATGATCTGAACAGGGGAGAAAGATATTTGTAAGCAATCGTTTTGTCCCGTACCATTACTGCATATGGCAGAAGAACGGCAACAGGAAGGAGTGGGATCCGGCATCTCAAGCGCGGAGCAGGAGATTCGGGCGCTGGAACAGCGGCTGGAAGAAAAAAAGCGCGCCCTGGCAGAACAGGGTACCGTAGCACGTCCTGAAAAAGAAATATTCCGCGACGTGGTGCGCGAGCACATGGAATTCGCCGCTCCCTCCGCAGTGCCTCCGGTTTCTCATGTCAAGGCACCTCTGCCGCCTGTTGCGGGACAGAGTGCGGTTCAGGATGATGCGGTACAAAACCTGGTTGCACAGGCGCTTTCTGGTAGTATCGCGTCTGCTATGGACAGGGCATATCGCGAAAGTCCATATCTCGTGGATGCCCTGCACGACCGTTTGGTGGATGAATATTATGACAAGCTTTTGGCTTTGCGCAAAATAGATGCATTGTAAATGACCCCGTACACCGCGGTGTATCTGTATTTTTTCGGGATTCTCGCTGTCGCGGCAGTTGCGGGCGTTTTTCTCATGCGCATCGTCCTGCGGCGCAAGGGGCTCATTTCCCGATCCCTCAACCTGGTTCTGTTGGCCGTGCGCCTGCCGCCGGTCCAGGAAGACGGAAAATCAGAAATGTCGCAGGCGGCCATGCGCGAGCGCATCTCGCACATGGAACAGCTGTATGCCAACCTCCACGACATCCGCGATTCCGCGTGGAGGAGTTTTTTCTACGGTCCTGCGATGTTTGCTCTGGAGCTGACCGTGCCCCACATCGGTGAAGAACTTATTTTTTATATTGCCGTGCCGCGTCGTCTGTCTGCCGCAGTGGAAAAGGCCGTGCAGGGCATTTTTTCTGATGCGAGCGTGGAGCGCGCCAAGGACTACAACATATTTAATCCCACAGGCAGTACTGCTGGCGCGACTGTCACACTCTCACGCAATCGGTTTTATCCCGTTCGCACCTACCAAAAGCTTGAAACCGATCCCATGCGGGAGTTGACCAACGTATTTACCAAGCTCTCGGCCCAGGGCGAGGGCGCGGCTCTGCAGATCATTGCGCGTCCCGCGCGCTTCAAGTGGCAGATGAAACTGAAAGAGCATGCCAAACTGCTGTTTGAAGGCAAGCGGCCAAAAGAAGGACTGGAAAAAGCCGTGGATGTCATTACAAATGTGATCAGCTCTTCGGGAAATACGACAGGCCAGCAACAGCAAACTGGTTCGCCGAATCAGCAAAATATGTTGCAAAAACGCCTGACCCCTCTGGAAGAAGAAATCGTCCGTGCGCTTGAAAATAAGGCATCAAGGTCTCTTTTTGAAACCAATATCCGTCTCGTCGCATCCGCAGCGACGAGCGAGCGCGCTGAAGGGATTTTGCAGGGACTTCAGCTCGCATTCGCCCAATTCACCGACCCCAACAGCAACAGTTTTTATGTATCCCAGGCGACTGGAACATCGGTCAAAGATGTGGCTTTTGATTTTTCATTCCGCATGTTTGACGAGCGCGCCATGATGGTGCTGGGAAGCGAAGAGATGACCTCGCTGTTCCACTTCCCGAGCGTACCCATGACCACGCCAAATGTGCGGGGTGTCAAAGCCCGGGAAGCACCTCCTCCGCCCAACCTTCCGTCAGAGGG
>CAYIBQ010000045.1:0-5601 GCA_964361695.1 uncultured Candidatus Saccharibacteria bacterium
ACAGCTCTCGTCGGCTTCCGCCTCCTTGGTCGCGACCCCGCCTCGCGGCATTTCTCGCCCACAGCGAGAAATGCATCGCTCCGGCTTTCGAATCCCTCACGTGAGCAAAGTAGTTTGCTCACTCCTCTCCTCATTCGCGGCTGCTTATTTCGGAGAGGGAGGGATTCGAACCCTCGATACGGTTTTGACACCGTATAGCGGTTTAGCAAACCGCCGCACTAGGCCTCTATGCGACCTCTCCGCATGCTTCACCCTACCATGATTTATCCACATTTTTCAATCGGGGCAGTGGCCGCATATGTGGTATACTTGACTCATGTCGGTGTTTCTCTATTCTGCGGCTGATCAGAGCGGGAAAGTGACCAAGGGGCAGAGGGAGGCGGTGGATGCCAAGCAGTTGGGTGCTACTCTCAAGCAAGAGGGACTTTTGGTGCTGTCTGCAGAGGAGAAAAAGGGGATGGGGGCGGTGGTCAATTTTGACGTGGGAGAGATGCTGTCGCGGATACGCCCCGTCTCGGTGGTGGAAAAAATGTTTTTTGCCCGCAATTTGAGTGTGATGGTTGCGGCAGGTCTGCCGCTGACGCGCGCCCTGGAAGCGCTGGGGCGGGAGGCGACCAATCCGAAATTCAAACGCGTGATTGCGGACATCAACTCTGCGGTGGTGAAGGGTAAATCATTTGCCGATGGCCTGCACATCCACGAAAAAGTATTTGGCGATCTTTTTATAAACATGGTGGAAGTGGGGGAGGCCACGGGCAAGCTGACGCTGGTGCTCAAACTCCTGGCCAACCAGATGAAGCGTGATCATTCGCTGAAGCGGAGGGTCAAGGGCGCTATGATGTATCCTGCGATTATTATGATTGCACTGGGCGGCGTGGGTACGCTGATGATGTACTATGTCGTGCCGACGATTACCGCGACCATCAAGGAGTTGGGTGTGCCTCTGCCGTTCACGACCCGCATGATCATGGCGATCAGCGATATAGTCGTAAACTATGGGCCGTATGTGGCTGTCGGTGTGGCGGCGTGCGTATGGATGGTGTGGCGTTTGCTCAAGACCGAAAAAGGAAAGCGGACATTTGATACGGTAGTTTTGCGCGTGCCGATATTTGGCCCCCTGGTGCGCAAGTTCAATACTGCGCGATTTTGCAGGACGCTGGCATATCTCCTGACATCGGGTGTGCCGATCATAAAATCACTGGACATTACGGGCGGTGTCTTAGGCAATTCTTTGTTTCGCAATCTCGTGCGGGGGTCTGCGGCGGACATTCAGAAAGGCAAACCGCTCGCCGCCGCACTCGGCGGCAATCCGCGCATATTCCAGCCGTTGGTGATTCAGATGATCGCGGTGGGGGAGGAGACGGGTAAGATATCGGACATGCTTTTGCGCCTTGCTTTGTTTTTTGAAGAAGAAGTAGCTGGCGTGACGAAAAATCTTTCTACTATTGTGGAGCCGATTCTCATGATTATCATCGGCGTTGCGGTCGGATTTTTTGCCGTTTCTATGCTCCAGCCGATTTATGGGAGTTTGGGAAGCATCGGAATCTGAAAAATCCAAGCACCAAGCACGAAATTCCAAACAAACACCAATGAAAAAAATCCAAAATATAAAACGCTCGTTTGAAACATTAGAATTTTGTATTTTGAATTTGTTTCGGATTTCGGATTTCGGATTTCGTGCTTCACGAAAAGGATTTACCGCTCTGGAAATCGTCGTTGCCGTGGGCATCATCACGATACTCGGTGCTCTGTCGCTCATATCGTTTATGAATAGCCGGCGGATAGCGGCATTGGCAACCACGGGCAATGAGGTGCTTGCTATCCTGCGTCTCGCGCAGGAAAAAGCCGTGGCAGGACAGGGCGAAGACCCGTGGGGTGTGCGGCTGGAAAACGGCGTGTACTATATATTTCAGGGATCCAGTTATGCGGACGCTGTGAGTACGACGGCGTACACGCTACCGTCCAGTATTGAAATCGCCAATATCACGCTTGTGGGAGGCGGGCAGGAAGTGGTGTTTCGTCCGATAGACGGCATGACGGATCAGACAGGAACGTTTACCGTGCGTGTGCGCGCTTCCACCGCACAGGTATTTGATGTGACTGTGGATCGCTCGGGCCGCGCATATCAGACCGGTACCGCACCCGCGGCCATGGGCGCTCGTGTGGTGGATGCGCGTCACCGGACGTTTGCATTTGCCTGGGGCATTGATGATGCGACGGACGTGCGTTTCAGTTTCAGCGATCCTACGGTCGTGCAGACGGTTGCCATGATACCCGTGGCTCCGCGCGCATCGTATGATTCCGGCGAACTTATCTTTGCAGTGGGCGGGTTTGATCAGATCATTCGCGTCCATGCCCTGTCCGTGGCATCCGGCGCTACCACGCTGTCCATTGACCGCGACTGCCGCAAGAACACGAAAAAAGTGGTCATTGCCGTCCGCGATGCCGACACTACGTTTAAAGACATTGCTACCTATGAGGCCGATTGCCGCACGGTGACCGTCGGCGCGTACGGCGGCGTAATGAGCGAGCCATGAAGCACGGATTCGGTCTGATTGAAATAATCATCGTCACCGCCATTGTGTCGGGCGCGTTGTTCATGTTTTCCCAGGTAGGCGCTTTTGCCCTGAAAGTCCTGCGTCATGAGAAAGAAAATCTGGAAATGTCCTTGCTTGCTGAAGATGGGATAGAGGCCATGCGCGCTCTCCGTGACGAATCATGGGCCAATAATATTGATGCGCACGACGAAGGCACCGATCACTATATTTCTCTGGAAAGTGGCAAATGGAAAATCGGAGACACCGCAGTTCCGCCCGTCGGGCAGTACTCGCGCTTTGTGGTGATAGAGCCGGTCCTACGCAATGCGCAGGACAAGATAAGTGCGAGCGGTACGGCCGATCCTGGCACACGGAAAGTGGCCGTGCGCGTGACGAAAGATACAAGAACGGTGTCACTCGTCTCGTATCTTACGGATTTTCAGCAATATGTTCCGCGTCCCGCAGACGCCATTTCAGTATCATACGAGGGGGCGGCGACCGATGCGAACCTGGCATCTTTTCCGTCCAATAATGCCGGAGACGGTGATCCCGCCCAGTCGTTTACGACGCCCGCATCAAGCATACAAGTGACCAGAGTGTCTCTACTGCTCCGCCGCGCAACTGCCGCGCCTTCTCATGTATTTGCGGAAATTCGCTCAACGCCGGTTTCCATGGCTCTTGGCACGTCCACTACGGTCGCGAGCGTTTCTATACCACAGAGCGCTAGCGGATGGGTAGATTTTTATTTTCCCCAGCCCGTGACGCTTGCCGCCGTGACATCATACTATATCCGTCTCCGCAGTATGCCTGCGTCCACGGATGTCTCCTCCGGCTCCGCAGGTACATTGCATTGGCTGTATCGCCAGACCGCTTCCAGCCAGTACGCCGGGGGTGTGGCGCGCCGCTATATCGGCCGCTTGTCCAACTCCGCGGATCAGGGACAGCTCTTGGATCAGTATGACTTTGGTTTTCGCGTATATGATTTGCAATAGCAAAAAACTGCGCACGGGATTTTCGCTGATTGAGGCCGTGGTGTATGTCGCGCTACTGGGCGTGATCTCCATCTTTATCGCCAATTCCGTCATTTTCCTGGTGCAGGCGTATGCTCGCGCGCGAGCCGAGCGCGAAGTGCTGGCCAACGCGCGCTCACTCACCGATCATCTCGCGACCAAAATCGCCTCATCGCAGGAGACATACGGATTTGCGTCACAATTTGATATGGATGCAGGCCAGCTTTCTCTTGTTTCTGCGGTGGCTCCGACTGCCGGACACACGACTGGCTATGCTGATTTCTGGATGGATAACGGCGTTGCGTACATGCGCGAAGAAGGGGATGCCGCCACGCCGCTCTCTGCCGCGACCGTCCGCGTGACCGCGTTCCGTTTTGAGCGCATTATCCAGACCGTCGGCAGAGAGGCCGTCCGCATGACTATCAGGATAGACGCCGCAAGTCCCAAGTTTCCCGCATCCGCCACCCTCATCACCACGACGGCTCTCCGCGGAAATTATTAAAACGTGTGCTATACTACCTGCAATGATACGCGAGCGCGTGGTGGAATGGGCTGATCATTTTATCCGCCTGCCGGTGGCGGGTTTGGATATTTCGGATCGGGGCATAAAATACGTGAAATTTGCGGCGGGTGGTACCGGGCATATTGCGTCATTCGGCGAGAAAGAAATAGCCGAGGGTATTATCGTGGAGGGGCGGATTGAACGCCCGGCAGATTTTGCGGTGGCACTGCGCGGTCTGTCATCACTCCTGGGGCGGCCCTGGTCGCCGATGGGCGTGGTGGCGTCTTTGCCGGAGGAAAAAAGTTTTCTCCGCCTTTTGCAGATGCCCAGCGTAAAACCCGCGGAAATAGCCGGTGCGTTGCGCTGGCAGATTGAAGGGCAGATACCTTTGCCTGCCGAGGATCTCGCGTATGATTATGAAATTATTGAGCCGTTTGTCGGCCGTGCAGAGCATATGGATATTGTGATCACCGCATATCCTAAAGCGATCGTAGATTCCTATATCAGTACCCTCAAGGATGGGGGGTTTCAGCCCGTGGCGCTGGAGCTGGAATCGCAGGCGATCGCGCGGGCGGTATTGGGCAGGGAACGCTCACCCGATGCCACGGCAATTATGGACATGGGGCGCAACCGTACGACCTTGGCCGTGTGCGCCGCGGGCTCGGTGATCTTTACCTCAACCGTGCCGACCGGGGGCCATGTCCTGGAACAGGAAATCGCAAAAGCGCTCGGCGTGGATATGGCGGAAGCGAACCGTTTGAAAAAAGAGCACGGTCTCATCAAAAACGCCGCGGACGGAAAGATTTTTAAAGCAATTGCGCCGACGATAGATATTATTGCGAATGAGATCATACGCACCACTGCCTACTACGAAGACCACATATCGCATATCCATGGTGGCACACCCGGGGTCAGCAGGGTACTCATGTGCGGGGGAGACGCCAACCTGCTTGGCCTGGACACGTATCTGGCATCCCGCGTGCACATTCCCGTGGCGCTTGCCGATCCGTTTTATGACATAAGCACTGCATCGCCCTATCTCATACCCGAAATTCCACGCCACGAGGCCATTGCGTTTGCCGCGGCCATTGGCCTGGCGCGGCGTGTTACTGCCTAATATTTTGGCGCGTGTGTTATGTTTGCCGTAAACCTTCTCCCCGCATCTGAAAAAAGAGTCATACGCATGGAAGAAATGCGCCGCGCCATCATGTTTTTTTCACTCCTGGCGCTTGGTATTTTCTGTGTCGGTTATGTCATGCTTCTGCCATCGCTCCTCCTCACGCGTCTTGCCACTGCCGAGCTGTCGCGCTCGTTGGCGCTGGAGGAAGAAAGCGCGCGGCACGGGAGCACCGGTACAATAATTGCGCGCATGCGCGCCAGCCGCGATGCGTTGCGGGAACTGCGCTCATATGCGGCAGAATCCCCGCGCGCATCCCAGCTTTTGGAGCGTTTCATCGCACCCGGCCAGGGGATTACCATTGTTTCGTTTTCCATAAGAAACGACGGGACTGCGGTCGTGAACGGGCATGCCGCGGTGCGGGCCGACCTTTTG
>CAYIBQ010000046.1:0-5574 GCA_964361695.1 uncultured Candidatus Saccharibacteria bacterium
TGTTCACCGTACCGGATCTTCGCAGGAAGACGTTTTTTGTCCTGGGGCTTTTGGCAGTTTCGCGCATTGCGGCGGCCATACCGGTGCCGGGCGCTGATCCGGTGCGCCTCAAATCATTTCTTGCGGGCAACCAGTTCTTTGGCCTGTTGAATATTTTCTCCGGCGGCGTTTTGGAAAATCTCTCCATTGCGATGCTTGGCGTGGGACCCTACATCACGGCATCCATCATTATGCAGTTGGTCACGATGATCGTGCCGCGCCTCAAGGAAATGTATCAGGAAGAAGGAGAAGCAGGCCGCGAGCGCTTCAACCAATACTCGCGCATGCTCGCGGTACCTTTGGCATTGCTCCAGGGCTATGGTCTTTTGGTACTCCTCATCCGCCAGCAGGTTCTGCCGCCGATGGATGTCTTTGGGTACGCATCCAACCTTATCATTATCACTGCAGGCACCCTGTTTCTCATGTGGCTTGGAGAATTGATCAACGAACAGGGCATTGGCAACGGGATCTCGCTCCTCATCCTCGCGGGTATCGTGTCGTCATTCCCCCGCTCGCTTCAGCAGGAATTCTTCTCGTTCCGGCCCGAAATGCTCCCGGCGTATATAGGATTCGCAATCGTATCACTGATCGTGATCGCGGGTGTGGTCATCGTGTCCGAAGGCGAGCGCGCCATCCCCGTGTCATACGCCAAACGTATCCGCGGTATGCGCGTCTATGGCGGCAGTTCCACCTATCTGCCATTGCGCGTAAACCAGGCAGGGGTCATCCCGATTATCTTTGCCGTATCTATCATTCTGTTCCCTGGCCTCATCGGCAGTTTCCTCTCCGGCATTCCGCATCCTCTGGCACAGCAGATATCGGCGTTTCTGGTGACACTCTTCAATAATCAGTGGGTATACGGTGGCGCTTATTTTCTACTAGTCGTCGCTTTTACTTATTTTTACACAGCAGTGACGTTTGATCCCCAGCAGATCGCAGACAACCTGCAAAAACAGGGCGGCTTTATCCTCGGCATTCGTCCGGGCAAGCCGACGGCCGACTACCTTATATATATTCTCTCGCGCATCACCGTTGCCGGCGCTTTATTCCTTGGTGTCATTGCCATACTCCCGCTCATCGTACAGGGCGTATTTCCCATCCGCGCGCTTTCCACCGGCGGTACCGCACTCCTCATCGTGGTATCTGTGATCATTGAGACCGTCAAACAGATTGACGCCCAGCTCGTCATGCGCGAATACGAGCGTATCTAATTTGTTCCCATGGAAAAAAGTGCAAAGAAAAAACTTACCATCGCCATTCTCGGGCGGTCTGGGTGCGGCAAGGGCACGCAGGCGCGATACCTGCTCAGGCGTCTGAAAAAGCGCGGCGTCATCCATATCAGCACGGGTGCTTTACTCCGTGATTTGATGCATGACTCCACGCCCACGGGGCACATCACGCGCAGTATCATGGAACGCGGACGCCTGCATCCGTCATGGATTGCCGCGTATACGTGGCTCAAACTCATCATTGAAGGCGATGGTGCGGCAAAGGATCTGGTTTTTGACGGGGCGCCGCGGCGCGTATGGGAAGTAAAACTGCTTGATGAGGTGATGAAATGGCACGGCAGGCCACTCCCCTTGTGTCTGTATATTGATGTCACCCGCAAGGAAGCGATGCGCCGTTTGCTCGCGCGCAAACGCGCCGATGATACTACCGCGGCGATCAAAAGCCGTCTTGATTATTTTCCCAAGGAAGTAGTGCCGGCGCTCAAATACTACAAGCGGGAAGGGCGCCTCATCGCTATCAACGGCGCGCAGAAGCCGGAGCAGGTCTGGAAAGAAATAGATGAGGCGTTTGCAAAACACCTGGGCAAACGATGGCCTCGCGCATCACAATAAAAAGTCCGGCAGAGATTGCTCTCCTGCGTGCGGGCGGCAAAAAACTCGGCGCTGTGTTGCGTTGTCTTGCCGATGCAGTACGGCCGGGTATTACCACGCACGCGCTTGATATATTGGCCGAGCGTATGATCCGTGAGCAAGGCGGGATACCGGTGTTCAAGGGCTATAGTATTAAAGAAACCGCGATCCCATTTCCGGCATCCATCTGCACCTCCATAAATGACGAAGTGGTACATGGTATTCCCCGTGCAGACCGCGTGCTCAAAGAGAGAGATATTATCAGTATTGATATCGGCATGCGATGGCAGGGCATGGTGACTGATACGGCAATGACGATGGGTGTTGGAAGAATTTCTCACGATGCCGGGCGTCTGATACAAGCAACGGAAGCGTCTTTGCGCACCGGCATTGCCGTGGCACGGCTTGGCAATACCGTCGGCGACATCGGCCATGCGATCGGCACGTATCTAAAAAAGGAAAAATTGGCCATCATCCGCGATCTTGCAGGCCACGGCGTGGGGTACGAACTCCATGAGCCGCCCCTCATTCCGAATTATGGGAGCACAGGATTGGGACCGGTGCTCACCGAGGGTATGGTGATTGCCATAGAACCCATGGCGACATTGGGTGGTAGCGCGATTCTGCTGGATGACGACGAATGGACATTTCGCACCGCCGACCACTCTCTTGCCGCACACTTTGAACACACAATCCTAATCACCAAAGACAAAGCGGAAGTTTTGACTCAATAAATATGGCGTGATAGAGTATATCCGGCACTACCTAAAAATCAGGAGAGGCGCGTGAATATAAAGAGAATTTTTGCTGACATGTTTGAAAAGTTTTTTGGCAGTAGGGATAGCGTACGAAATTTTGTGGAAGATTCAGTTATGGATACAAAAGTGCGCGAGTTTAATGAGTTGTGGAGGGATACGATACGATTCAGAATGGACGATCCTCGGCACCAGCTACAAGAAGCACAAATAAAATTAGAAAATGCGCTCAATGGAGAGTTGGGACGGGAAGTTCGTGCTTATGTGCAACCGTACATAGATTCGAGTCTTCCGTCACAGTCCGGCAATACCCGTAAAACATGGCAGGAACGTGAAAGATGGTATGCTGCGGCATGCCTCAAGTTGCACGACACATCATAGATAACGACTATCTTTCAGCCGTTCTTTTCTTTTGCTCTTTCTATTCAGCCTTGTTAAAATATGCGTATGCGGTATTTGGGCATTGATTACGGGAGCGTGCGGATAGGTATTGCGCGGTCGGATGAGGAAGGGAACATGGCCTTTCCCGATCGGGTGATATCGGACAAAAATCCGCATACGGCGATCGGGGAAATACAAAAGATCGCCGAGGACGCGAAGGCGGGAGCAGTTGTAATCGGCCTGCCACTCGGTCTGGACGGTAGTGAGACAGAAACGTCGCGCCGCGTGCGGCATTTCGCTGAAAGAGCGGGGGCTGTCCTGCGTCTACCTATATATCTGGAAAACGAATTGTTTACGAGTCGTATGGCAGACCACGAGGGTGTTGCAAAGGACCAGATAGATGCGGCTTCGGCCGCGATTATTTTACAATCATTTTTGGATAAACAGCGATTGGCGCACCACGGGTAGCCAATGGCAGGAGTGCATGTTTCTTTCTTGGATCATACCGGCGTACAACGAGGAGCAGAGAATTGTGAAATCCATTCGCGAAGTTGATGCGTATCTTCGGAGCAAACAGTTTCCAGGAGGATACGAAATTGTCGTGTGCGATTCGGCGTCCCGTGACCGCACGGCGGATGTCGTAAGGGGCCTGCAAGCCGAGATCCCGCACCTCCGGCTTATGACTGTGGAAAATAAGGGCAAGGGATGGGCGGTGCGCTCGGCCATGCTCGGCGTCAGCGGCGACATCCGTATCTTTTCCGACGCGGATAATTCGGTCTCTCCCGAGCAGTTCGGCAATCTCCTGCCGTTCATCCGCTCGCCGCACACCGGTGGGGCATATGACGTGGTCATCGGCTCCATAGAAGTGCCCGGCGCTTTTATTGAAGAGCACGCGCAATGGTACCGGCGCATGCTCGGCAAGCTGGCAAAATATCTCATCCGGCTTGGCGCGGGCCTCTGGACGATCTGTGATTCCCAGCGCGGTTTCAAACTTTTTACCGGTTCAGCGGCAGAGCGCATATTTCCCCTGCAGACCATACTCGGATGGGGATTTGATTTTGAAGTCCTGCTGATTGCCAAAAAAGCAGGATTTTCCATAAAAGAAGTGCCGGTGCATTGGATAAATCCCGGGGGCTCCAGAGTCGGCCTCGCGGCCTACGTGAGTACGTTTCGCGATCTCCTGCAAGTGATGAAAAACAATCTGGCCGGACGCTACCGCGTATGAACGAAGACAGAGAAAAACAACCTTCCGCAGATGCCCCCTCCGAGTTGCGCCAGGATCCGGTGTCCGGGGAATGGGTGGTGATTGCAACCGGACGCGCCAAACGTCCGCACGATTTCGTATCGGTGAGGCAACGAACCACGACACAATCAAAAGATATGTGTCCGTTTGAGAGGATGTTTCCGGCGGCGCGGGGCGTATATAGGCGTGACGGAGGAAACACTGCCGATGACTGGTTTGTGCAGGTGGTTCCCAATAAATACCCCGCGTTTGTAGAGGGTGCGTGTCCGGTTCTGCGCGAAGATGGGCCGTATCGGGTGACCGACGGCATTGGTTTTCATGAAATAGTAATTACGCGCGACCACGAGCGTCCGCTGGGTCTCCAGACGCCTGCGGAAGCAGACCTGGTTTTGCAGGCATATCAGGATCGTTTCCGCGCGATCAAGCAGGATCCGTGCATCCGCTATATTTCCGTCTTTCACAACCACGGGCCGCAGGCGGGTGCCACGATTGAGCATCCGCATTCGCAGATCATCGCGCTACCCGTTATCCCGCCCGACATCAGCCGAAGCATTGCCGGATCACAGGCCTATGGAGAAGCGCATGGCGGTGCGTGCGTGCATTGCGCTGTGCTCAAGCATGAGCTCCGTTCCGGTGAGCGCGTGGTATATGAAAACAAAGACGCCGTAGTCCTTGCCCCTTTTGCTTCAAAAACCGCCTTTGAATTGCGCATCATGCCGCGTACGCACGGTGCCTATTTTGAGAACGCGGGGGTTTCTGAACGGCAAGGCGCTGCTGAAGCGCTCGCGGTGTCACTTGACTGTCTCTTCAAAGGCCTCGGCGATCCTGATTATAATTTTTTTCTCCACACGGCTCCTGTCGGGCATGCGGAGATGTTTTCCCACTACCATTGGCACATTGAAATTATTCCCAAGACCGCGGTCTGGGCAGGATTTGAGATAGGCACCGGCATAGAGATTTCCAGTATCTCTCCGGAGGAAGCCGCACTGTTTTTAAAAACAATACACCACTAGCATGAAGAAACTCATCATCGCGAACTGGAAAGCCAATCCAGAAAGTGCCGTCAAGGCAACAGTCCTTGCGGAAAAAATAGAAAGCGCCACATCCATATATAAAAACGCGGACATTGTTATTGCCCCGCCGTTCCCTTTTTTACCGCTCGTGGGCGATATGCTTTCCCGTGCGCGGCTTGGCAGTCAGGATGTCTGGAACACCGAGGGGCCGTACACGGGTATGGTGTCCCCGCGTCAATTAAAATCGCTCGGCGTGGCATATGTCATAATCGGACATTCGGAAC
>CAYIBQ010000047.1:0-5343 GCA_964361695.1 uncultured Candidatus Saccharibacteria bacterium
GGGCCGTCTATTTTTGAAACCGCATACGTGATTTTATGCGCTTCGCGCGCATCGCATGGGGAAAAGACAAACATATTGGCAATCGGGCGCATGATTGCCATGTCTTCAATCGCCTGGTGCGTGGCGCCATCGGGACCCACCGACACGCCCGCGTGGGCACCGCATATTTTTACATTTGCTTCGTTATACGCAATCGTCGTCCGAATCTGCTCCCAGTTTCTGCCAGGAGAAAACATGGCATAAGACGAAATGTACGGAATCTTGTCCATCAGCGCCATGCCTGCCGCGACAGACGCCATGTTCTGCTCTGCCACACCCATCTCCACAAATCGCTCCGGATATTTTTTGGCAAATGCTTCGGTGCGCGTGGACTCCACGAGGTCGGCGCAGAGCGCGACCACCGCCGGATTTTCATCCGCGGCGGCTACCAAACCCGTCCCATACCCGTCGCGAGTGGGCTTTTGCTCAAGCGACTTCAGGTCAAGAATATTTTCTACGAGTTTTGCTTTTGGATTGAGGGGCATAAAAATCCATGCTAATCTCGCTTTTTACACTCACCGGCTTTCATGCGCAGTTCCCGACAATTATCTCCTCCCACTCCCCATGTATCGCACCAACCAAGTTTCTTGTCTTCCAGATCAAAGTATTCAGCCCCTGCATCTATGACATTTTCCGAAGTTCTATAAGAGATTCCGTTCTGACACTCATACCAACTATAGAGATCCATTTCGATGAATCTGAATGTGGAAAGCATCACTTCAAATGCTGTTGTGTCCTGCGAATTTTCTTGAGATAAGATGCTTATGACAAACGCTCCTCTTCCTAAATAGATAGCGTCGTATCCCACGAGACCAGATTCTTTACCTCGCAACGCCGTCGTTCCGCCGACGTTTACCGGCTTCAACTGCGAAATCAATGCCCCACGCTCCTGTTGAATCCACTGGACGAGCGGCGTCTTGTGCGGATTCTGAAAAACATTCAGACTCGTATGCGGCGTAAAAACGACTGTGGGAAATACGCCCGGAGCAACAGGCCAGTTTGACGGATACTTCACTTCAAACCCATACTTCTCATTGCGGTAGGTTTTCCACGTAGAAGTATCGATCTCCGCCTCTGGAGGTGGCGATTTTTCAGATTCCGGCGGGAGTGGCAGCTGTATCGGAGGCGTATAGCCAGTATATTCTATCCGCCGTAGATACTCGCGATATTGATATACCCCGTATCCTATACCCGCAAGCAGTGCTGCGAGTATTATGAAAATAATAATGCCAAAACCTCTCTTCATTTCGCGTGAGTCCAGTAGTAATAAACAAGCCCTAAAATATTCGCGGCAATAAGCGCAAGGACAATAGCGATCTGCAATGTTATGTATTCCATACTATTTCTTGCGATCACTGATAATAAGCCACAGCACTCCTAAAAGAGCTATGACGCCAGCTGCGATATAAAAAGTCAAAAGATTCATAGTGATGCTGTATGTTTTTCCCTCTTCACCAGTGCATCAGCGATAGTGAGGAAGATAATAGTGAGTATCACTCCTAAAACAACGGTTATATAGGTAGAATCCTGTCCTACGGCGCTTGGCATAAATGCCCCGACAACTAAAGAACCGAAAATGATTTTGGCCCCATCAAGAAAGAAACTACTGAAAACTTTTGTACGATCCGTTGATCCCATAAGATTTCCCTCATATTCTACCGCACATCCGCACAAAACGCCACCACACTGGGATTCTCATCCGCGGCCTGTACCAATCCTTCGCCGTAGCCATTGCGCGTGGGTGCTTGCTCAAGCGTCTTGAGATCAAGGATATTCTCAACAAGTTTTGCTTTTGGATTGACGGGCATGTTTCAAATTCAAAAGTAAAAATGCAAAAGGCAAAATGACGATTATACGTGCTCACTTTTTATTTTCCCTTCTACGCTCCGTAGCTGACGGAGCGCGTCGTCCGCCTCGCCCGGCTTGAATGCTTTGGAATGCCACAAGAAATTGTGCTCCATAAAATCCACGCCTTTACCCGGGATGGTGTGCGCGATGATCATGACGGGCTTTTCGTAAATCGCCTGGGCAGTCTCAAAAGCATTCGTAATTTCTTCAAAATCATGGCCGTTTGTTTCAATCACATGCCAATTGAATGCCTCGTACTTTGCGCGGAGCGGCTCCAAAGGCATAATGTCCTCGGTCATGCCGTCTATCTGGATATTGTTTCGGTCAATCAGCGCGGTCAGATTATCCAGTTTCAATTTTCCTGCAAGCATGGCCGCTTCCCATGTTTGTCCTGCCTGCTGCTCGCCGTCGGACATGAGACCGTAGATATTTAATTTCTTATCGTCCATTTTTGCCGCAATCGCCATCCCGACTGCCTGCGAAAGACCGGAGCCGAGCGGCCCCGATGTCGTCTCCACCCCGGGAAGCGCCGTCCGATGCGGGTGTCCCTGCAGGCGAGTGCCGAACCGCCGCAGGGTTTTTAATTCCTCCACAGGAAAATATCCGCTCCGCGCCATAGCGGCGTATCGCACCGGGCAGATGTGTCCGTTGGATAAGATAAGCCGGTCCCGCTCGGGCCATTCGGGATTTTTCGGGTCATGGCGCAGGATGTGGAAATAAAGGGCAGTAAACACATCCGCCATGCCTAGAGGGCCTGCAATATGTCCCGATCCCGCGCCGGACACCATTTCAATCACATCCGTGCGGATGTGATTGGCCATCTCTTCCAGAAATTTAATTTTTGATTCGTGAAGATGTGGCATAGATTAAGGTGAGGTCATCCTGATTGTTTTTTGAGCGAATGTAATACCATCAGTGTCTTATGAATCGTAGCCCATTTTCGCAGATAATTCCAGTCAAGTTTTTGCTGTATTCGTATGACCGACTCAATATCTTCCAATTGGCGCGTTGATTCGGTCAGCCGATACCAGAGAAGTTTATTGAGGATAAGGTCTTCGGGAGAACTTAAAAAAATAATCGTACCCGCTATTCGTTTCCGAATTCCTCGCCTCATGACCTCTTGAGAGAATGTGTCGTCTTTCATGATCCAAAAATCGACTTTTAACCCGCTTGACGGATGGATAAAATTGAATTCTCCTTTCCGTTCAAGCGCGTGTTGCATCATTGCTTTATCCACATAGACATCTTTATCAATTTTCAGAAGTTCCTCCGCAAGAGCATCCAGTTTTTGCGGTATCAATTGAATCACGATGTCGATATCCGCTGTAAATCGCGGACGACCCCACACTACCACGGCAATACCCCCGGTAATGACATAGGGGATATCCAGCCGCTTAAGAATTTTGGCGATTTGTCTCAATAGCTCTTCTTGTTCCATGTGTTGATCTCAACGTCTGTGCAAACTCAAAAAAGCTACTCGCGAGCTTTATTTTCCGTGCCGCGGACATTTTTCTAAACAGGCGGTCTTGAATATCCCGGGCGGTTTTGGAGCCGGTATCGCCAGCCCTCTCTTCCAAAAATTTGATCTTTGATTCGTGAAGGTGGGGCATCACAAAAAATTAATTGGCTACCGCGTAATTTTTTCCATATACGTTATATGTCCCGTTGCCGCCGGAGCCGTTGCATGTGGTCTGAATATAAACAATATCCTGACTTGTCGGATTTTCAAGTGTGGCGGAAAGTGCATATTTATCACCGCAATAATAGAACATATAACCGGGATTTTGGATAGGGTCATCCATGCGGGAGACGGGCAAAAAACCTTCTTCCTGCAATCCGCGCGTCACTGCCTTGCGATACGCTCCGGTATCCTCGTACCCCACCCACCCGCAACCGCACGGAAAATAACCCGCTCCTGCTACAAAATATGTCCCATACTTATCGTAGTAAAGTTCAAGCGCAAGTTGAATGTGAACCCGCCGCCGAGATTTTTTTGATTTAATTTTATGGCGTTCATTGTTATTGTGAAAGAGATTCCTGCGGCTGGGGCCGACTGATCAGATCTTGCGTAGGCTGGCTTATCCCGCCGCTTGATCCCAAGGCATAAAAAACAAGCGCGATTGCAATAATACATCCCGCGATACCAAGCAACACCACGCTCGCCGTCCTCGCATCCCGTATTCTGCCTCCAGACACGCGCATCAGCCAAGCAGTCATCCCAGTATAGGCGCGGCCGTAGGAGTCGGAAAAGGGCGCTTGCTTTTGTTCTTGAGACGCTTCGGGGTGCTCTTTGTTGTATTGGGAGAGGATGTCCATAACGTAAAAAGTTTAAGATTGGAGGATGGCGATTGCCTGCGCGATATCGGGTGCATCAAAAATCACGGAACCGGCGACGAGTATGTCTGCGCCTGCGGCAACTGCCGACGCCGCAGTATCCTGATTCACTCCCCCGTCAGCTTCTATTATACAGGATGGACATGCCTGTCGTATAGCGGCGATTTTCCCCACAATCATATCCCAGTCCGGCTTTTGGCCGGATGCTCCCGGTGGAACCCCAAGCGGCAAAAAAAGATCCGCTTTGCCAAACCACGGCTCAAACGCAGTCCACGGCGTATCCGGATTGATCGCGAGCCCGATTTCCTTTCCGGCATCACGGCACTTTTGTATAAATGTCAAACATTGAATGTTTGACATACTTTCAAGATGCGCGATGATGCGCTGCACAGACGGTATCAACCATTGGCTTACGGCTGTGTCTGGATCGGTAATCATGAGATGTGCCTCAACGTTCAATTTTGTTTTCAGAGTAGTAAGATCGCGCGGATCGCGCCATGTCGGATGCGCGGAAAAAATGCCATCAGTCACGTCGAGATGACACCATGAGACATACGGCTCTACCTTGGCGATTCGTGCCTGCGCTTTTTCAAACGTAGGCACGTTGATGGACGGAATGATTTCAACCACAAAAGTTTTTCGCTTCTACATCAGCAACTTTCCGCAACCGCCTGATATGCCTCTCCTCTCCCGAAAAAGATGCCTCCAGCCAGACGGTTATAATTCCATGTGCTTTTTCTTCATCCGTCTCGTCTGCCGCGAGCACGAGTACATTTGTGTCGTCGTCGGTGCGGGATTTTTTCGCTTCTTCTTCATCCCAACACAAGGCCGCGCGAACGCCACGAAACTTATTGGCGACGATAGCCATACCCTGCCCCGATCCGCACAAAAATATTCCCTTGTGTTCCGTGGGATTTTCTGCGATCTTGGCGGACGCCGCGGCGGCAAAATCAGTATAATCGTCCTGCGGATTATACGAAAACGCGCCACAGTCCTCCGTGGCAATCCCTCGATCCAAGAGAAACTTCCTGATCGTTTCTTTGAGCGCGAATCCCCTATGATCTATGGCAAGATACAACATATGATATAGTATAAGGGTTTGGGATGTCTTTGACAAAAGGC
>CAYIBQ010000048.1:0-5134 GCA_964361695.1 uncultured Candidatus Saccharibacteria bacterium
CTCTGTGAATGTTGGATAGCGGAGCAATCCTTTCACTCGAGTTTTGACTTTTTGTCCAAGGTTGCCATTCGCACAAAACTCAATCTCATCTCCTAATGCTACCTGCTGTCGTTTCTCGTCATAGAGGCGCGATTCAATGACTTTCGCGCCTGTGGCGATTTGTGCCAGTGGCTCTACTGAAAGTTGCATATAGTGTTGCATATAAAAAGAGACGAGGGATTACTTCTTCACCCATTTCTGTTTGCCGCCGGATTGGAAATTTATAAACCAAATCTTTTGGCGAACGCCGCAGCAGTTTTTACGCGGAATTTCTTTACTTGTTGGGCATTATAGCCAGGTTCCAATTTCTCATCCAAAGAAATCAGTGCTCGATTGCTTTCTAACGGCTGGCCGGTGATAATTTTTCGCGCGCAATAGGCAATCGCACAGCCGTTGAGGAATGCCGCACCTCCAAGTTGAGGCCATGACACAATCGTCTTACCCATCTCCTGAAGGGATTCAAGCATGCGCGGAGTTACGTTTTCAAGGCCGAGATGACGGGTGATAGTCCGGCCAATACCGAACTTATCTAATTTCGACAATTCCTCATAGCTCGTTTTTCCCAATCTTCCGTGGAAAAAAGGCAGACGAGGGTTTTTGTCATAACGCTCGATATCTACAATCGCATTGTCTCCGTTGTCCGCGCCCATGAGCACGGCAATGCGGTGTTTTCGTGCCTCTTCCCGAATAAGATATTTTACGGCAAAATTATCAATTTCATCTATCACTATCCCGAGGCCGGAAAAGAAGCGGGAGATATTCTTTTTGTTTAATCCTTCAGAAAATACCTCCACTTTTGCATACGGATTGATTGTATAGATCTCCCGTGCCGTCATTTCCACCTTCGGGATGCCGAGATTATCCACGCCGGCGCGGATACGATTGGTATTGGAGAGCGCCAGGCGGTCGTTATCCGCGAGCCGCATGCGCCTGCCGCCGCCGGAGAGCGCCACGGCGAGTGCTACGCTGTTGCCAACCGAGAGTCCGGCAATGCCGATCGTGGCATCATAAAATTTCTTCTGCTCTTCGGCGGTAATAAGGTTACGGTTGCGAGCGGTCCGCACCATCTGAAATTCCTTGTCTTCAAGGATGTGCGAGAGGGTCGAGAGCCACGGGAAATATATCCATCGTCCGTGTTGCCAAGGCGGGACCTTTGCGAAGAGCTTTTTTAGATACAGTTGAAATTCTTTCTCAAACTCCGGAGAAAAGACGAGCGTTGGATTCATGATCGCGAAATACTCGCGTTGCTGTTCTTCGTAGTCATCCAGAACGCGCTGTATGGACTTAGTTCGGATTAAATCTGTAAGCCATGTTCGATCTTGTATCTTCTGGAAATCAAAAATATGCGGCTTGAAAGATGCGGCGGCATTCTTTTTCTTCTCAAGAATTTTTATAAGATCCATAATGCTTATTATTCTTTGGCAATATATCGGGGTTTAGTGCCGGGTCTGAAATATTTCGGATGCTGGTACGGCCAGAGTCTGACGCGTGGACGGAGATCCTTGTCCAGGCGGGCGGACGCGTCCGCATATTCAATGTTGACCTCTTTGAGTCGTCGCACAAGATGATTCCTGATCCGTTCAACAAGGCCAGCATTTTGTTTGATCCCGCCTCGCAACTCGATATGCACCTCAAGATATGCGTCCATGCGCTTAGTATTGCATTTGCGCAGCGTAAATTTGCCGGTGATCTTGCCAAAAAACGGGTCGTGATCAAGCGCGATCCGAATGTGGTCTGGATAAATATTCACTGCATAGAAAATGACTGTTTGATCATTCCTGCCGCGAAGGACGACGAACGGAAGACGCCACACTGGAGCCCCGTTGCTCTGATTGTGCAGTTTTTGTTTCCATCCAGCGAGTGCCTCGTCAAGCGCATCTGCAATATCCCGATACGGCATAACCTTTCCCGCATCGTGGATGTTGAACCTGATCAGCGGAATGCCGCTTGCCGAGGTAAACAGCAACTCCCCGTTCTCTGCCTCTATATGGCGGAGTAGAGGATTATATTGGAAAAGCTGGGGCGCTGTTGCTGCTTCTTCATCAAAGAGACGACGACGGAACAACGGGTTGTCTTCGGCAAGCATCCTACAAAAGATGCTGATTGGCGTCTCGTACCCGATCAAGAGCAAGTCTGACGACCCATACACGTTTATCAGACTTTTCAGATCCTGCTTAATGCCAGTGCACTCCGCCACGTATGACCGCCAGTGCTCGCTAAATTCTTCACTGCAAAACATCACCCGCATTTTTTTCCGCGACCACATGATTCCTGCCGTGCGCCCGGCCTCGATCACGTCTTTTATAAAAAATGGGTGCCCGGCAAGAATGATTTGCTCATAATCTTTTTGTAGATGCTTGACGGTCCGCAAAATCTGGTTTTTACTGTTTCCCACCGATGCAATCGTGAGTGGATACCCCTTGGTCGCCACCAAGAAGCTGGGAAATGCCGTAGCGACTCCGGATACATAAATTCCCATGGGAAATCCTATTACCAACAGTGTGCGGTATTTTTCTATATCAAAGAGATATCTATACAACAACTCGTGCACGATCCCCTGCTCGAATTCCTGAAAATCGCCACGGAGCCAAAATGTGGGTTCGCCAGTGGTACCGGAGCTGATCGCGGCAATTTTCTGATTGCGTAATGTTCCATCCCACGAACGATCCGCAAGCGGATATTGCTGAATATAATTCTTTTTATCCGTTATGGGTACATGCGCGAAATCGCGGATGGTTTTGATTCTGTCCGGATTCACACGGTGCATTCGCAAAAAATGCTTGTATGCAGGTACGCGTTTTGCTGCCATGTGGAAGAGTTTCAAAGCCCGTTGCTCTCCCATACGGCTCCAGAATGATTCGTCTTTCTGACGAAGCAGACGTTCAAATTCCTTGATGTCAAATGAGAAAAAATCCCTGATTCGATTTTGCTGGGAGAGAAAATCGAATGAGGGAAGTATCTGTTGTTCGTCTTTCATAGATTCCAATCTATGTCCAGTGTCGAGGTTTCCTTCAGAAGCCTAGTCACGAGCGGGAGCTCATGCACGATCACCCGGTCTTCCGTGATTTTAGGAAAGATATCGCGGAGTACCCTGAAAAGCATACGTGATTCGCGGGACAACTTCTGTTCGATATTAAGATAGTCAACAGCTTGCGCCAGCGTGATAAGTTCGATCGCGAGCACGATGTATGCGTTCTCAGCTACGTGCGCTGCGAACATTGCCGCCTCAAACCCCATGCTCACCACATCCTGATTATCCCCATTGGTGGGGATGGAATGAATCGTATGCGGGAACGCAAGTGACTGGCTCTGGGCGGTCGTGGAAGTCGCGACAAATTGAAGTCCCTGCAGGCCGAGCGTCAAACCGGGAGTTTGTAGGTTCATAAACGGCGGGAAACGCTGATTGACGGCATCGTGTAGGAAAAAATTGGTGCGGCGTTCTGCAAGCATAGTGAGCTTGGTCATTGCGGCTTTCAGTTGATCCATGCCGGTTGCGATGTAATCGCCATGAAAATTGCCTCCGTGCAGGAATTTTTTATGCTCCCACTCGATGATGGGATTATCGGTCACAGAGTTCATTTCGATCTCAACCTCACCCCGCACTTTCTTGAACGTATCAAAAATGGGGCCAAGTATCTGGGGAATGCAGCGTAATGAATAGACCTCTTGCACTTCTTCGTTGATCTCTTCCACCTTGCTTTTCATCACACCTGACTTCTTGAATGTATCGCGATTCTTCAGGAGTTGAGACGAAGAAACGATGGATCGCAGTACGCGCGCGATCATCCCCTGTCCTCTATGCGGGCGTATGATGTGCAGATATTCAGAAATAGAGTCATCAAATGCATCGACCACCTCAAGCGCCAGAGCACCCAACCGCACGCTGACGGAAAGCAGACGGTTTGCATGAGCGCTAACATGGGTCGCGACACCGGTCATGGCCGAGGTGCCGTTGATGAGGGCTAGCCCCTCTTTTAACTGCAGCATATGAGGGGTTATGCCAAGCTCCGCAAGTACGTCACTGGTGGATCTCCGTATGCCGTGGTGTCGCACCTCACCCTCTCCTATTAATGCCAATGCTATGTGCGCCAACTGTACGAGATCTCCGCTCGTGCCGACCGCGCCATGTTCAGGTACAATCGGGATAATGCGGTGGGTGATAAATATCTCAAGTTGTCTGATCAACTCAAGGGATACGCCGGAAAATCCTTTTGCCAGCGTATTCAAGCGCACGATCATGGTCGCAAGCACATATTCATCTGGAATCGGTTCTCCCATGCCGACCGCATGACTCCGGATCAGGTTCTCCTGAAGCTCTGCCATTTGATCGCTGTTGATAATGTGCGAGGCCATGGGGCCGAAACCAGTATTGATGCCGTAGAGGATCCGTCCGCGGTCCGCTTCTAAATCAAGAAAGCGTTTACCTTTTTGTACGCGCTCGTACGCTGTGGAACTTACTTCCACGAACATGTTTTGATTACACACAAACTCCCTGATGTCTTCTATGGTCAGGTGATTGCCATCAATCACCAGTGGTTTTCTGGCTAAAGAAATTATACGAGATTTTGTACGAACATTAGTTTTCTTTATCATAAACACAAGATGAGAACGCTAGAGGAATAAGAAATACGAAACCCCTCGCTCACGAGGGGTCTTCTGCACACGCTTTTTCCCGCACGATTTCACACGTCATTTTGCCCTGCGCCGACATCAGAAAGCCGCAGAGCGCCGCCCAGCGCCCGTTCGGCGCCAGACCGTGGTACACGCTTCCGTCTCCACGCTGAGACATCATTTTTACACTATAGCATCCATACAAAAATATGTCAAGTTCCGCACGAGTTTGGTGAATAATCCATATATAAAGCGTTTTCTGTCATTCCCGCCCCCGCTTTCGCGAGGGTAAACTCCAGCGGGAATCCAGAGTATAAGGCGATACTGGATTCCCGATCAAGCTTGCACTCGGCTGCGACCGAGTGTCGGGAATGACGATAAAAAGGCATTGTTCAGCAAACTCCATCCATATCTCCATCCGTCATTCTCCATATCTGCCGTCAATACTTGACAACTATTTTGAGACGCGCATCATGGACGTATG
>CAYIBQ010000049.1:0-5046 GCA_964361695.1 uncultured Candidatus Saccharibacteria bacterium
CTCCTGCATGGGTATGTATTGTCCGGTGAAAAATTGCGCAGGATATGCTTCGGGCCGGTTGTCTACAAACACTTTTTCCTCTCGGTACAGATGCCAAATGAGGTAGCCGCCGATGTCGTAGTTGTTGAATATCGGGCCGTGTAAATCATGTGTCCGGAAAAAATCAGCCGCGCCAGTGTTCCTCTGTTCAAGCCCCAAGCCCGCCTCCCGCCAGTGCGGAAAATATTTCTGCCACTGGCCAAAGAGCGCGGGCACGAGGAGGAGTGCTAGAAATATGCCACCCGCGGTCGCAAGAGTGACGCGGCGGCGGATAAGCCAGGCGCTACAGCACGCAGAGATATTGTATGCGGCGAGTACGATAAAGAAAAATCCAAAAAGGGCAAAATTGCGCGTGGCAAGCCATCCCAGGACACTGATAATCACACCAATGACGGCGAGTGGTATGATCTCTCGTTCCCTCCCCCGCGCCCATACGCGGACAATGAAACTTGCGATCAGGAGGCCAAAAAGGACTTTGAAAATTGTGAAATTGGGATTCTGCATGAGGGTTTCCAGAAACCACACGGGCTGGTTTTCCGCGATCCGATATCCATAATTTTCAAATATCGTAAACGGCGCTAGAGCGCCTGTGATGAAAAAGGGATTCAGGAAAGATGCGATTATCGTACCAAGCTCTGTAATTCCGAGCAGGCGCGCCGCGCGCCGGCCAAACGGGCGTGTGAGCATATGAGAGATGAAAAAAATAGCAATCAGCACCGGCCCCAGGAAAAAATAAATGTGCGTGTTCACCCACAATACCTGCAGGAACGGCAAAACGACGAGCCAGTACCAATTGCGCGTGCGCTCAAAGCGCGTGAGTGCCAAGAAAAACAAGGCCGCAAGCAAATAACTAAACGCCTCGGGCCGTATTTCCGTGCGTTCTGCGAGAAGCGGGACTGCGAGAGCCGCAACTATTGCGGCAGGCCCCGGGCCTGCCGCAATAGTTGCCATGCCAAATATGATCGCAAGCGTGGCCAAGCTGATTATGATAAACAATATCTGCACGCCTACAAATCCTCCTGCTTTCCATGCGAGGAAAAACGCAATACCGCTTCCCCAATGGTGCGTGACCACGGGATAATCGGGTTCGGTGTACGAATAAAAATTGGTCGCGGGTATGATGTGCTCCTCCAGCGCCAAACGGCCGTTTTGCAGGTGCCGTCCCAGGTCAGCGACGGTCAGATCAATGCGGTGCAGGAGAAACGAGCAGTAGAAAACCAGCACCAGGGCACCCAAAATGAGCGTCGCAGGCGACGGGACATGCTGAAAAATGCTGGAAAAGCGAACGCGCATACACCCTACCGTATCATGGTCTGTGGGTGCAGGAAAATTGGACATTTTAATAGATCCGTGGCTTGTGGATAGTTTCCTTGACCATGTGCCCTGTCGGGGGTATTGTGGGGGTGCGGAAACGCCTTTTTTGTTGATTGGCTTAATATACTGCTTTGCATACGCCAAGACACGATAGGACGGGCCAGGATATGCCGAAAAATCAAGGATTCAAGCCCTTTTTGGATAGAGGAGGCCTTTCTTACATGAGCGTTTTGACGCTCTTTTTTATTGCGCTTTGCTTACTTTTCCCCCGGCCTGCTCATGCTGGTTTTTTCTCAGCACTCCTGCGCATGTTCGGGGGTGTTTCTTCCGCCGAAACCGTAGACACCTCGCCATCAGGCGAACTCTCGGTACCCCTCATGGGAAGCCAGACATCCCTGCCCACATCGGTAGGCGGCTCTGTGGATGAAGAGATCGCACTGGTTGCCACGCAGGAGAACGCTCTTGTTTCTACCCGCAATCCCCTAGGCACTATTCCCCGCGCTTCCACTGACCAGATCACGATTTACCGCGTTGAGTCGGGAGACACACCCGGTGGTATTGCCGAGCGATTCGGCATTTCATTGCAGACCCTGCTATGGGCGAATAATCTGCGCAGTGCGGGGACGATAAAAATTGGAGACGACCTGATTATTTTGCCCGTCACCGGCGTGCAATATGAAGTAAAGAAAGGCGATACCCTGGAAAGCATTGCAAAGAAATTCAAAGGAGACGCCACTGAAATCACCGTGTTCAATGGGCTTGCTATAGGAGAAGTATTGACTACAGGCCAGGTGGTTATCATTCCTGACGGAGAATTTGCGCCTGCTCCGGCGTTTCCGTCAAGACCCGCATCTGGCGGCTCGCGTGTTACGGGAGTGCCTGATTACAAAGGGTTTTATATGCGCCCCATTATTGGCGGCAGGCGCTCGCGCGGCATCCACGGCTATAACGGCGTAGACCTTGCCAACTCATGCGGGATGCCGACTATGGCGTCTGCCGACGGCACCGTGCTCATTGCCCGCACTGGCGGCTGGAACGGAGGATACGGCCTCTATGTCGTCATCACCCACGCCAATAAAACCCAGACGCTCTATGCGCACTTATCGTCTCTAGCGGTCAAGGCCGGAGACCTCGTCACCCAAGGACAGACCATCGGGACACTTGGCTCCACCGGTAACTCCACCGGTTGCCACATACACTTTGAAATCCGAGGTGCCAAAAATCCGTTTTAATCCATGATGTACCGTCTTTTTATAGACGAGTCGGGAAAGTCAACTTTAAAGAATATAGAAAACATCCGTCCACACTTTTCTCTTGCGGGCGTTATTGTCCATGAGAATACTAAGGAAGCATTAAAAAATAGAGCAGATCAGATAAAATTTAAATATTGGGGGAGAACAGATATTATATTTCATGCACAAGACCTTAGAAGACTCACTGGAGATTTTGCGATATTTAAACAGACAGCTAGTAAGTTCTCTATAGAAGATTTTTAAGTGTGAGAGATTTACTAACAGGTATTTCCTTTGTTACGAAACGCAATCACGATATAGAAGCTCAACTAGCAGACATAGCAGCACACTACCTGAATATAGAGGCAAGAATGCTTGATAACGTCCAAACGAATCATCAAAATCTCTTCGACGAATTGGTAATAAAAGTATTAAGATCCAAGACGTTTTACTATCAATCCTCTTTGACCAGCGCACCCGAGAATAGTTTACGTAGGCTATATTAAATGCAAAACCCCCACAAGGGGGATTTTGTTAGGGAGTGAGCCATAGGGCTCGTTCCCAAACTATGTTTAGTATAGACCTAATATTAAAATAGTCAACAGCCATCTAATGCTTTAACGAAGAGCTTAAAAATCACTACATCTCCTGCTTGGGGCGGTAGCGGAGGGCCTCCATGATGTGGTGGGGGTGGATGTCGTCCGTTCCTTCCAGGTCTGCGATGGTGCGGGCTGTTTTGATGAGCCGATGATACGCACGGGCAGACAGGCGGTGCTTGTCGTGGGCGAGTTGGAGCGCCTGCTTTACGGGCGCAGTCAGAAGAATGTGCGCCTTGAGTTCTCGCAATCCCATCTCGGCATTGACAGTAACTGCGGTGTTTTTAAATCTCTCTTTTTGGCGGCGGCGCGCCGCGAGCACGCGCTCCCGTATCGCGTGTGACGGCTCCGCGTCCCCTGCCGTGTTGAGTGTGTCATACGCCACCGCAGGCGTCTCCACGTGCAAGTCAATGCGGTCCATGATGGGGCCGGAGATTTTCTTTTTGTAGCGTAAGATGCTCCCTGGCGCGCATGTGCAATCGCGTACCGCATTGCCGAAGTTGCCGCACGGACACGGGTTTTGCGCGGCGATGAGCATGAACTGCGCGGGAAACGTAGCGACCCCTGATGTCCGCGCGACGGTGATGGAGCGCTCTTCCAGCGGCTGGCGGAGGGACTCAATCACGCGGCGGTCAAACTCGGGAAACTCGTCCAGAAACAAAACGCCGCGATGCGCGAGTGTTATTTCCCCCGGCCTGGGGTACGATCCCCCGCCTATCACCGCTGTATACGACGACGTATGGTGTGGATTGCGAAACGGACGGCGCGAAAGAAACGGGGCGTGCGTGTCGGAGAGAAGCCCTGCGATGCTGTAGATTTTTGTCACCTCCATCATCTCTTCTTCTGCAAGGAGAGGCAATACTGACGGCAGGGCTGACGCGAGGATGGTTTTACCGGCGCCCGGCGGGCCTTCAAGGAGCGCATGATGGCCCCCTGCGGCAGAGATTTCCAGCGCGCGCTTGGCAGACACCTGGCCTTTGATGTCTTTGAAATCAACCGCATAGGCCGTGTCTGTATGTTCAAAAGACGGGCGGTCAAGGGGCGGCAATACGGCTCTGCCTGCGATGTGCTCGCAGATTTCCATCAGGTTTTTTGCTTCCCGTACGATGAGGCCGTCCACGATTGCGGCCTCTCTCCCGTTGCCGGACGGCAAAATCAGTTCTGCAAATCCCGCTTTTTTGAGTGCGAGTGCCACGGCAAGAACTCCAGTGACGCGCCGCAACGAGCCGTCAAGTCCCAACTCTCCCAGGAAAGCGATGTTTGCAGGGTTGAAAATGACTTGTCTGGATGCAAGCAAAAAGCCCAACGCAATGGGTAAATCAAACGCGGGTCCTTCTTTTTTAATGTCCGCGGGTGCGAGATTGACGATGACGCGCTGGGATTTTTTGTGCGGAGCGAGGGCTCCGAGATTTTTTATGGCCGCGGCAATACGCTCGCGTGATTCCTGCACTTCCTTGTCCGCGAGGCCCACGATGGAAAACAAATGCAGGCCGGGTGAGATATCCACTTCCACTGAAATGGGGCGCGCATCAAGGCCGACGATCTGCGCAGAGTGGACAATGACGGCCATATGGTTTCTCGGAGGGTGTGAAGGGGTGAGTATTACGCGTTTTGTCCTTCGTGGTCCATGTCGTATGCGGCGGCAGGATTGGCTTGGAGGCGCGCAGGAGGGATGGGTTTATGACAGGTGAGGCAGACGCCGTAGGTGCCGCTCGTCATGCGCTCTAATGCATGGGTGACTTCTAGCAGGCGGTTTTCCAAGCTCTGTTCGGTGGCAAGGCGTACTTCGTATTCTTCCACTTCATCCGCTTCCTCATCCTGGGCGGAGTGCGAGCCGGTTTCCACCGCTTCAAACTGGGGATATG
>CAYIBQ010000050.1:0-4887 GCA_964361695.1 uncultured Candidatus Saccharibacteria bacterium
CTTTTCAAACTATTTTTAACCATCTATTTTGGTTACGTTTCCCACTAATTACCTTATGTTATCACAGACCGTGAGGGTGGTGGCAGTGCCTTTGGTGGTATTTTAAAATTTGATATTGCTGTTACACAAAGTGCGGAAGGTTCCATTGCGGGCAAGGCAGGCGTTTCTGTTTTGGGTATAGGCGCTCGCCTGGATGGGGATTCAAAAGAATCAGCCCAAAATGTCAGTCGTATAAAATTTGATCTTATGCTCCATAATCACCTTACAGAAGAAGATATGAAAAGCATTAGTGAGCGTGATAGAACAAAATATTCGGCTGTTCGCAAGAAATAGATATGATCATATACCTACGACTCCGCCACCGGAGCAGGGAAGAGGATCACATACTCGTACGACCCCCTCAACCGCCTCACCATGGCTTCCACCACCATCGCATCATCAACCCCGTACAAGCACACATTCGCTTACTCCGCATTGGGGAATATGACAGGCATGAGCACATCATCAGCCACCACAACCTACACCTATACAAACACAGGATATGCCAATCCTCATGCCGCAACATCTATCAATGGAGTACGTTTGTGTATGGCAATACATTGCACGCTCTTGTCGGGTCTTGTTTAATTTGGTAGCGTGGGGGTATGAAGACTACAGTGCAAAAACAGCTAAAGCAAAACATGAAGCGAGTATCGCAGGTAATGGGTATTGATGAACAAGAGCTCGTGCAACGGGCAATGCGGTTTTATCTCGCCAGCATGCAACAAGAAATAGCCCTTGAGAAAGAGCTACAGGCATGGGAGTGGGTAAGTGATGAGGCGTTGCTTAACATGGAGCGGGGCTTCTTTCGTTTGTGAAAAAGGGAGAGGTTTGGATCGTCAATCTTCCTTCTACGGATGGGCACGAACAGCACGGGACGCGTCCTATTATTGTTGTTGCCGATACGTCAAGTTCGGTAGTCATTGGAGTTCCCTGTACTACCAATATGCGCGCACTGCGCTTCCCGTATATCGCCCTATCACGAGTTCAGACCAGAACGGCCTTGAGCACGATTCGGTCGCACTGGTACTCCAAATTAGGGCAATAGATAAGAAACGGTTGGAGAACAAGATAGGGGTTGTAGAGAAGAAGGTGCTACAAAGGATCATACGGGAATTACACAATATCATTTCCATCACCCGATTTTTACCATTATCCCATTTTTTGATATAATAGGGCGACTATGAGTACTATCTTTTATGTCATCGGAGGCATTGTCGCAGTTGCGATCATCGCTTTGATCGGGATTTATAACGGCCTCGTGCGCCGCAAAAATCAGGCGGAAGAGGCCTGGGCAGACATTGAAGTACAGCTCAAACGCCGCTACGATCTGATCCCCAATGTCGTGGCGGCGGTTAAGGGGTACGCGGGGCATGAGAAAGGGCTTTTGGAAAATGTGACAAAAGCGCGTACTGCGGCCATGGGTGCGCATACGGCAGGGGAGCATGCAAGCGCCGAAAATATGCTCGCGGGTACTCTGAAAACGCTTTTTGCAGTCGCCGAAAATTATCCTGATCTTAAAACAAACACGAATTTTCTTGAGCTTCAGCGCGAGCTTTCGGATACGGAAAATAAAATCCAATCAAGCCGCCGCTTCTTCAACGGTACGGTGCGCGACTACAATATCTCGCTTGAATCATTTCCGTCCAATATGATCGCAGGCACGTTCGGATTCATAAAAAAAGAACTCTTTGACCTGCCGGACGAGTCCCCTGCGCAAAATCCCGTGCGCGTGGCGTTTTAGGTGGTCTGATGACGGCTCCTGTCAGGAGTCGTGCGCTATGGTTGCTTTTCTGAAGGCGTCAACGAAATGGACTCGTTTTTCGTTTTCTCTCACAACCCATGTCAATCGTAGCCACGGATCCGCGTGGCTGTAGTAGTAGGTTTCTCCCGGTTCTATCCCTGATATGGTGAGGCCGTCTTCCCCGTTACACCTCACTTCAGTGCCCAGTGAGTTATAGAACGGATCGGCCGTGACTTGACGGATCGCATCTGTGATATGGTTTCTCTCGGACGGTTGCGTTCCTTTATGATTGAGAAATCGTCTCAGGTTCCTGCGGTAGACGGTCGCATACTCCTCTTTCCAATAATCACCTACCGCAGTATGCGTTGGCAATCCAATGGTCACGTCCCGCTTCAGGCGCTGTGTGGTTGCCCGGACCGCGGCCAGCTGGGCAGGATCCGTAGTGAGCAGATCTTCCAATTCAGCAATGCGCTGTTCGTGACCGCCAAACTTCTGTTTGAGTGATCGGATCTCTTTGTCATCAACATCGAGATATTTCTTCAGATCCGCATATTCTTCCCTTAATTCTTCTATGTCGCGATAGTGGCGTTCTTCCACATCCGCGATATCCTGAATAGCGCCGACAATCACGTCAAGAGGCCGCCGCATGGGATTGGTATCAGTCGTCTGTTGGGGCGTGTCCACCGGCACATCGGGTTCCGGCGGGGGCGGGGACGCCGGACTTTTTCCGTCTTCTACATGGAGCCGTTTGATATCCTCTTTGGTCCGAATTCCATCGCGCGACAAGCACCAGACCACATGGAGGATAGGGTCGCGCTCTTCTTGAGAGTGATCTCTATCATGATCAGCGTGGGCTTCGGCGATGATGCGCTCTTTTTGCTCTTCATCGACCACCAGATACTGTTCGTAGGCGGTACGAAATAGGCGGAAGTCACCATAGAACCCGTGCTCGTGGAGTCCCCTCCTTATTCCTATTTCATTTTGGACGAGAGCGATGATACGATAGCGTTCCTCTAACGGGAGATAGTTGTCATCAAGATGACGGGCGACGGCTGCCTGTCGCTCACGGACAGGTGCTTTTACGGTTGCCTGATAGGACGGTGAGTACTGCAGATAGTTGATTGCCACGACGCGTTCCTTCTGATGGCGGCGAAATGTCAACGAGCGAAACGAACGAAAAAACACCTGCCAAAACCATACTACACGGCGTTTCTTTCAGCAAGCTTTACGGGTAGCGCCCTCTGTGTTATTATGGCGAATATAATGGCAACACTGTACACGCATCAGTCCTCCAATGTCAGGAAGACGTGGCTTCTCATGGCCGCGTTTTTCGGCATCGTGATCGCAATCGGCTGGGTATTCAGTCAGGTGTATGGCAATCCGAATATCCTCTACATTGCCGTGATATTCAGCATTGTGATGAATGCCGCAAGCTACTGGTTTTCGGACAAAATCGTGCTTCGCCTGCACCGGGCGCGCCCCATAGATCCGGCACAGGAACTGGAATTGCACCGTATTTTGGAAAACCTCTCCATCACCGCAGGATTGCCCATGCCCAAGTTCTACATGATTGATGATCCGGCGCCCAATGCGTTTGCTACGGGACGCAACCCCGCGCATGCGGTAGTGGTCGTGACCACGGGGCTTCTTGCTATGCTTGAGCGATCGGAGCTGGAAGGCGTGCTTGCCCATGAGCTCTCGCACATCGGCAATCGCGATATGCTGGTATCCACCGTAGCGGTGGTGCTTGTCGGCTTCATTTCCATACTTTCCGATATGTTTATGCGCTCAATGTGGTATCGCACCAGTGACGATGAGCGTGGCAAGGCGGGAGGTATTATCATCCTGATCGGTATTGCCCTCTCCATTCTCGCTCCCATCATCGCGTCTCTTATCCATATGGCCATTTCCCGCAGGCGCGAGTTTCTGGCCGACGCATCGGGCGCTCTGCTCACGCGCTATCCAGACGGCCTCGCCTCCGCCCTGGAAAAAATCGGAGCATACTCGCGTCCTTTGCGTACTGCAACCAATGCCACCGCGCATCTCTTTCTGGAAAATCCGTTCGGCGCAGACCGTCCCATCCGCGGCGGCGAGCGCCGTGTTCCGTGGACAGTACGCATCTTCTCCACCCACCCCCCGATAGAAGATCGCATCGCCGCACTCGTACAGCAGGGGCAGGAGATGTCCCCCCGCTGATTTCCCGCCACTCTCATATCATCTGTCATCGGCATGTGTTCTTTTAATCTGCTATAGCGTATTATAAGAACTATGCTCACATCACGAAAGAAATACGAATATCATATGAAAGAGAAGCTTGCCGATACCAAGGATTTTTTCATTGAGCGATTGGGGCGCGAATGGGATGCAATAGAACGCGGTGCGCGCCGCGAAGAATTGGTACGCAAGGCAAAAGCTGGCGGAGCAGTGGCGCGCAAAGCGCTTCTCGCACTTCTTTTATTGGGCGGGGTTGTTACGGTCGCGGCCGTGGCGCCCAATATGTTTGTGGCCGCAGAGCGTATTGCGGGTAGAAAGGGTTTTTTCCGTAAAAAGGAATTCCGTGAGGCATCCTATTATCTTCGGAACAAAAAGTATATAACGCTCAAGCGGCATAACGATAAAAACGATAAATATGAACTGCGGATAACGAAGACCGGAGCCGATCTTATACTCCAAAAGTCGCTGGACGAGATGCGTATTCCTCTGGAGAAGACATGGGACGGTCTTTGGCGTATCCTGATGTTTGATATTCCCGAGAAGCACAAATGGGCGAGAGATGCCCTCCGGTGGCGCCTTGCCGCAATGGGATTCTTTCGCATGCAGGAAAGCGTATTTGTGTTTCCATATCCCTGCGAGGGGGAGATAGAGTTTATTACGGATCTCTTTAGTGTTTCCCAGTATGTTCGCATCGCTTCAGTCAAAGACATGTCGCACGATACCGATCTCCGCAAACATTTTGGCCTTTCCGATAAATAGTTCTTTTAATACGCTATAGCGTATTAAAAGAACTATTGGCAAAAAAGAGAAAGGGGTATACTTTCGGGACAGGCAAGGAGGCGTCGCATAGTGGCCTAGTGCGTTCGCTTGGAAAGCGAATAGACCCTTAC
>CAYIBQ010000051.1:0-4689 GCA_964361695.1 uncultured Candidatus Saccharibacteria bacterium
GTGATCGGGCCTGACGGCGAAAACATGGGCGTGATGGAGACCACAGAAGCGCTCCGGATTGCCCGCGAGCAGGGGCTGGACCTCATTGAGATCTCGGGCACTGCCGTGCCGCCGGTCTGCAAGATCACCGAGTTTGGCAAATTCAAATATGCCAACGAGAAGTTCCAGCGCGAACACGGGAAAAAGCAGAAAGACGTTGAGCTGAAGGGTATCCGCATCGGCTTTACCACCGGCAGGCACGACCTAGAAATGCGCGCCAAACAGATCATGAAATTTCTTGAAGGCGGCGACAAGGTGCGGATTGATATGCGTCTGCGCGGCAGGGAAAAAGCCCACGGCGTGCTTGCCCTCCAAAAGTTCAATGAATTTTTGCAGATGATTCCGGTGCCGTTCAAGCTGGAAGCACCACCCAAGCGGTTCCCCCAGGGATTTATCGCGGTCGCCGTAAAGAAATAACGATACACCTAACACGAAACACGATGCGCAAGTCAGTCCTGAAAAGAATAAAGATTACGGGTACCGGAAAACTCCTGCGTCGCCGCGCAGGCCAGAATCATTTCAATGCAAAAAAATCCCGCCGGAGCCAGTTGCGCAAACAAACCCTCCTGGTCGGATTTTCCAAGACCATGGCGCGCAATATTAAACAGCACACCAACCAATCATGACACGGGTAAAACGGGGCGTGAACGCCCATAAAAGACGGGAGAAAATCCTAAAATACGCCAAGGGCTTCAAGTGGGGCAGGAAGTCCAAAGAACGCGCGGCGCACGATGCGCTCATGCACGCGTGGTCGCATGCATATCGCGGCCGCAAGCAGAAAAAACAGGATTTCCGCGCGTTGTGGTCTGTACGCATCAACGCCGCCGCCCGCATGCACGGCCTCTCGTACAACGCTCTCATTTCGGGGCTTAAGAAAAAAGCCGTCGCCCTAGACCGCAAGATTCTTTCCGAAGTCGCCCAAAAGCATCCCGCCGTTTTCAAGAAAATCGCGGAGATGGCAAAATAAAAATCTCCCGATGTCACGTCGGGAGATTTTTATTTTCTAGTACTCTCTTCCAAAAACTGTTCTGCTTTCTCAAGCACCGTTTTCATCTGCGGCAGAGTGATGCGCTCGTGCGCCTCATCATACGGGAGCCACGCGTGGCGATCATGTTCCCACGACAGTGTCACATCCGGCTTGTGGACGCGTCCAAGAAATATGGCCACAAATTTCATTATCCGCTTTCCATCACGCTGGCTGAAATAGCGCGCGGTTTCCTTGAAGCCCTCTATGACCAAAATTCCACCAATACCCGCCTCTTCCCTGGCCTCACGCAATGCCGCATCCATGCCTTTTTCGCCCTGCTCCAGCTCTCCTTTGGGAAAATCCCAGAATTCTTTGACGGTCTTTCCCTGCGCAATCGTGGAAGTAGAGCGCGATGCGCGCAAAAGCAGATACCGCCTCCCATCCGGCGTGTCCCGAAAAATAACAAATCCCGCTGACCGCAGAACCGGCATATTATTTCAACATTTTTAGCATTTTCTCTACAGGCCACGCATTGATGATGTCTTTTTTCTCCGCCCAGCCGCGGCGTGCCGCCGCAATGCCATATTCCAGGAGATCAAAGTGTCTGGTGCTGTGCGCATCGGAATCAATGGAGAGCAGGACGCCCGCGGCCACGGCCCGGCGCACGTGCTCGTCTTTGATGTCCATGCGGTCGGGATACGCATTTACCTCCAACACCGTGCCGGTGCGTTTTGCTGCGGCGATCACAGCATCAACATCCAAGTCAATTGCGGGACGCTTGCCGATGATGCGGCCCGTCAGATGAAAGATGATATCAATGTGTGGATTTTCCATGGCGCGAATAACGCGGGCGGTCTGCTCATGGCGCGGCAGTCCGAAGTGGCTGTGCACTGCGGCTCCGGCAACATCAAGCTGGGCCAGCACGTCATCGGCAATATCCAGCGAGCCGTCCTTGCCAATGTTCACCTCCGCACCCTTCAGAATTTTGAAATTCTTTTGCTTGAATTTTTTATTCAGCGCGTCTATCTCCCCCATCTGCCGCAGAAGTTTTTTCTCGTCGGCCCCGCCGGTCATGGCAAGTGATTTGGTATGATCGGTGATGGCAATATATCCCAACCCTGCCGCCATTGCCGCATGCGCCATTTTTTCAATGCTGTCTTCCCCGTCAGTCCAGTCGGTCTGCACCTGCAAATCGCCTTTTAGATCATCGTACCCAATGAGGGCAGGCAGTGCGTCCTTGCGTGCGGCTTCAATCTCTCCGATATCTTCGCGCAGTTCCGGCTCAATGTATGCGAGGCCCAATGCTTTATATACTTCTTCTTCCGTCCTTCCCGCAACGGCTTTCTTACCCCTGAAAAGACCGTATTCGTTGAGCTTGAGTCCTTTTTTTATCGCAATCTCCCGCAGTGCTACATTATGTTCTTTGGATCCGGTAAAATATTGGAGCGCCGCACCCCATGATGCGGGCGGCACCACGCGCAGATCACAGTCCATGCCGTTCTTGAGACGAACGCTGGTTTTTGTTTCCCCGCTTCCCTGCACATCGGCGACAAACGGAAGCGAGAGAAAACGTTCGGTTATTTCTTTTTTCCGTTCCGATGATACGAGTATATCAATATCCCCGATCGTTTCTTTCCGCCGCCGCATGGATCCCGCGATGGCAACATCATGGACACCGGGAAACGAGCGGATCATCGCGGCCATACTCCGCGCTTCCAGAAGCACGGATCCCAATGTCCGTCTGCCGCCTGAAGCGCGCAGAAATGCGATGCCCTTGAGTATCTTTTGTTCAGATTTTTCTCCGAATCTCGGCAGGCCCCGTATCTTTCCCGTCACTGCGGCGCGCTCCAGATCCGCGAGCGAGCGCACGCGTAGTTTCTCCCACAGTACGCGTATCATTGCGGGCCCCACGCCTTCCACGGCCATCAACTCCGTCACGTTGACAGGGAACTTCTTTTTCAATGCCGCGTATTCTTTGATGCTTCCCTTTTGCAGCAATTCTGCTATATGCGCGGCAATACCGCGGCCGACGCCAGCAATGCGTTCAAGCGCGGGTATACCTCCTTGCTCATATATATCGGCGACTGGGACATCCTGGGATTCCACGCCTCCTGCCGCTTTTTCATACGCGCGTGGCTTCCATGCGATACCCTGCATTTCCAGGAGTACCGCCATCTCGCGGAGCATCGCGGCTATATCTTGATTGCTCACGTTGGTTTCTGTTCAATAAAAATGCGGGGGTGGCCAGGAAAGGCGCGTGGCGCTATATACGGCTTGAGAAAAAGCATCATGACCGTTGCGAGAAATGAGAGCATGCCGATCATCGGAAACATGGCACGAAAGCCGACCACTGTTGCAAAGATGCCACCCAATGCCCCGCCCAATGCCGAGCCCGCACCCAGAGAAAAACTTGAATACAGCGCCCACTCAAATCCCTCCTTTCCCTTATCAATATGCCGCGTGAATATGGCATAAAAGGGAGGTACCAGCATGGCATCCCCAAGACCGAGCAAAAATCCGAACAGATAGATGTGCCATGTGGCTGATGCGAAATAGTAGAGCGTGATGACCAGAGACGAGAGAAACCCGCCCACGATCATAAAATAAAAATCGTCTATTTCTCCCCGCATGCGATCAATAAAGCGCGCGACAAAAAGCTGGAGTATGGATTTGGTCATCCAGTACACCGTGAGGGCAAATCCCACGGTTGCCACCGTAGCGCCCGGAATCTGCTGGGTAATAAACACCGCAAAAATCGGCGGCAGAAATCCGAACGCCGTAATCAGAACAAAATCCGCGATGACGATGATGAGGATGACTTGATTGATTTTGGGAAACCATCCGCGCATGACTCCAGTATATACGTCCCAAGAGAGTAAAGAAAGCCGCGTCCCGATTCGTCGGGACGCGACTTTTATATTCAGTAGGCTATGTTTTGGATACAAAACAATTTTCGCCAAATCCGTTTCATTCGGCGCATCCGCGCCGTCTGAATTCGCCGCTTCGCGGCGAGGGTTTGTGTCTGCCATCCTTGTCGCGGCGCATTGCACCGCGACCCTATCGGAACAAGCAGTATCAATCTGCGGAGAAATACTCACCTTTGCATGAACCTATTTTAGCAGGAAAGCAGAAGAAGGAGAATAGGAAACTCCGCGCTTGCGGAGAAAGCACGAGGCTTTGTCCATAATCAATCTCGTGCGACTCCGCGTGCGCCTTGCGGCGTACCTCAAAACAGAGAAATTTTCTCTTCATTCTCTGATTTCGCGCGCGCCCACCCCCCAATTCTTAAAGAGAGAAAATTTCTCTGTTTTGGGATTTCTGCTTCGCAGAAATGCGGAGTCGCTTCCTGCTTCTCAAATCTGCTTGACGGCGGAGTGGAATACTAACGATGAGCGGCGAAAATAAAAAGGAGGCAAGAACCATGTCCTGCCCCCGTCTTTTAACGACTCGCTACTGCACCGGTTAGGCGCAAAGGTGTGATTTAAATAATCCCCCACCTTTCCATCATAACCCGTGCTTCTGACTTTGAGACCGATGGATTGAGCGTAGCTTCTATCTCTCTCAATCGCGCAAGCTCTACGGCGATCCTTTCCCTCACCGCATCGCTATACTTCACTATGTGTTGCTCTTCTTGCATAGCTTCTAGCTGACTCACCAGCGAATAGGTGGCATTGGCGTGCCTC
>CAYIBQ010000052.1:0-4675 GCA_964361695.1 uncultured Candidatus Saccharibacteria bacterium
GTGTTTGAGATAAAAAGAGAAAGGGTCACCGAGGCGGCAGCGCATATCAAACAACTGATGGAGCGGGTCGTCACCCTTGCCGTTCCGCTCGTGGTTGAAGCAAAAGCAGGCCCCAACTGGGGAGAGCAAAGAGAGGTTAAGGTATAATATAAAAACAGCGGGGATATTATTATGGATAATTATTATAGGATTCGTAATTCTATTTTGGGGTGTTTTGCTGGTGTATGATTTGAGCATAGCAACCTGCACAACAAAAAGCGCCGCTCATCTCTTGCGGGGTGGGGGCGCTTCTCGTCGGCGTTTTGTGTTATTGACGGTTTTTGTTCTGCACCGCAGCTTGTTGAATATAGGCAGATCCTTTGTGGTTTTCAACGATTTTTGATGCAAAAGTACTCGCCAGAGTATGCATCATCGCGTGATGTACCGATAGTACTGTTTCCTGTAGCGCTTGCTTATCCTCCAGACGTTCAATCACAAGACCAATCTCATTGCATTTTGCATAGGACAAATGTCGCGCATGAGAAAGACTGACGGAGTGGTTGCCAAGATTTTCAACAATTTGATTTATCCGCGCGTCTCTAGTGGCAGCGTCCGTGACACTAGAAAGCATTCTCGCCGCCAGTCTTTCTCGCACGATAGTCTCGGCCCAAGCCATAGCTTTTTGACATTCACCAATCATAGTGGGTAGGTACTTAGCGATGATTGGTTGCCATACAAATACTTTTGCTTGGTCTGCTTTTATTTCTTCATACGCCTTTTGAAATTCCTCCAAAATGCCGTACGCGGCAATTTGCCCGTATGGTGTTACGAATTGAGGGTCGATTGGGCCGAGACTAGAATGCTTACCCATCAAAATTCTATTGGCAGAGCAAGCAATCATCGTTCCACCCGACATGGCCAACTGCGGGACGATAACGCGGATATCATCAAACATTGTAGTCAGGTAATCGATAATTGACTCTGTTGCGGCGACATCGCCTCCCGGTGTATGCAAAATGAGGTCTAGACCCCTGCTCCGATCTAGACCCTTGATGGTTGCCATAAAAGCATTCTTATCGAGGTCATTTATTCCGAGATTTGGTGCGCCTGGTTTCTGCAACCAACCGCTATAGTAGGCGATGACATTTCGTTTTGTGAGGGTATTGAGACGCTTCAAATACCTTCTCCGAATTCCATCGAAGTCGCCTCTGCTTTTCTGCAGTTCATTCAGGATGCCTGTCCAGTCTGCCATGCCGATATTTTGGTAAGTTTATTATTCTGTTTGGATGAGCCGCTGGTAGTGATCCAGTTGGAAACTGGGTCTTTCCGTCCCAGGGTGGGGTCCGGAGAGAATAGCCCATCGCCCCGATTCATCTTCTTGAAGAAAGAGTCAATTTCCTCGCGGGAGAATTTTTTCATTTTCTGTCTTGGTGGAGTCGCGTTTGCCATGCTTTAATTGTTAATTTAACATTTAGTAACCGGCATTGCAGAGGACGATATTTGGAAAGCGTTGAAGATGCTTTAAGCAAAAGCAAGCACTTCTTCTCGCGCGTGTTCCCGCACATTTTTGATCAGCTCGTCTTGGCAGAGGTATGGAGGAATGCAAAACGCCGTAAAAATAGCATCTCTGATAAGATCATTTATTTCCTGATCTGTTGGGTTTGGTTCCGTATCTCCAGTGACGATACCTTTGATTTCTTTACATTCGGCCGTCCACCCGTCTTCGTGTCTATGGACGACAAAATTGAGCCTGCCGCCGACTTTATCTATTTCACTTTTCATCACACGGACGCGACGGTCGCTCTTCGGGTCAAGGGGAAAATGGAATAATTTCGCCAAATTATACTGAAGTTTTCTCAACATATCACTGTATGAAGATACTTTGGTATCACGTGCATTATACTATAGGATAGTTCTCATGTGTACATCCCACCGCTAACAACTCCCGTAAGATACTATCTTAGTTTCATTTTGTCAAGTCCTCACAATCAAAAATGAACTATCTTCTTCACGGGCCGGATACATACCGGAGCAGAAAAAAATTGCGCGAGATAATCGCCGAGTACCGGCGCAAGGCGCCGGATGGCGGCCTTAATTTTCACGCGTGCGATGCGGGAGAGGGCGATGTGGGAGCATTTGTCTCTGCGGTGCGCTCGGGCACATTATTTGCGACCAAAAAGCTTGCAGTGCTTGAACGGCCGTTTATGGCTCTACGCGCATTTGACGTCGTGCGTCCCATCTTTGCCGAGACGCACAAAAATGCTGATGTGGTGCTGGTGGTGTGGGATGAAGGGCTGGACACGGAGGCAAAGCAACACCTCAAGGAAGTAGAAAAATATTTTGAAAAAGAGCAGGAATTTCTTTTTCTGAAGGGTCCTGCCATGGCGCGCTGGATCGCAAAAGAATCAACAGCGCGCGGTCTGCACCTGTCGCCTGCCGAGATCGGGGCGTTTGCGGCGCTCCACGGCGGGGATGCCTGGCATATGGTGCAGGAAATGGAAAAGATGGCGCTGGGCGGAGAAAGCGGCACGGGACGCTACGCGCCGCGATTTTCCATATTTGACGTCGGCGATACTTTTTTTTCCTCTCCTGCGGTAGCGCGGCGTACCCTGCTATCTGTTATTGATGCCGGAGAAGACGAGATGCGCATGTTCGGCTATCTTGCAGGGTATGTACGCACGTTACTCATGGTAAAATCATACGCAGAGCGCGGCATGTCTGTGCCTGCGAGCGCACATATCAAACCCTTTGTTATACAAAAAGCATCCCGACAAGTCAGGACACTTTCAGCAGATTATCTGGTGCGCCAGCTCTCGCGCTTTTTTGAAGAAGACCGGCTGATAAAAACCGGCGCCTCAACGGCGCACACGTCACTCCTGCGCCTGATCGGATAACTCAATCCTCTGTCCGTGTCGCTTCAAGAATTTTCTGGGTGACTCGTTTCAGTTCCGCTAAGCGGTCGGCAACAACACCCCAGATGCGGTCAAGTGATACGGAAGAGTATTCATGGATCAAGACATCCCGCATGCCGGCGATCTGTTGCCATGGTATGTCAGGATAGCGGGCTCTGATCGTTTCAGGAAGATGTTTTACCGCTTCTCCAATAATTTCAAGACGTCTGATGACCGCATCTTGTTTTTCAATATCGCGTTCAAATGTTGCGAGAGTGAGTCCGTGCGTGTATTCCTCGATCTGGCCAATGCTTTCTAAAATATCGTCCAGATATACGCGTATCTCTTTGGTCATAGGAGTACGGTCTGATGTTGCAGGATTTTCTCCCGCAATGCCGGTTTGAGGGCTTGGTATTCCACTAGATCAACCTTCTTTCCCAGAATAGTTTCCAGTTCCAGTTTGATGCCGACAAAATCAAGAAGTCCGATACGTTGGGGTAGGTCTACGAGAATATCAATATCGCTGTCTGGCCCCATGGCGCCACGAGCGGCAGAGCCGAACAAGCCGACGCGTACGGCGCCATATGTCTGGAGCAGGGGCACTACTTTGTTGCGGATTTCCTCCACGGTCATACCTGTATGATAGGAGATTTTCCGCTCCGTGTCAAAACAAAACGCGCCACCCGGGTGGCGCGTTTTGTTGAACGCGCTTATATGACTGTCGCTTTTGTGACGGATTTCGTGAGGCGCGACTTGAGGCGGCCTGCCTTGTTTTTCTTGATGACGTGGGTTTTAGCGGCCTTGTCCAGTGCCTTATAGGCGGCGGCGAGGGCTTTTTTGGCGTCCTCAATCTTGCCGGCAGAAACAAACGCGCGTACGGCTTTTACCGCGTTTTTATAGGCGTCTTTTTTGATTGTGTTCCGGACTTTTCTCCGCAGGGACTGGCGGAGCGCTTTTTTTGCTGAATCGGTGATCGGCATAGTGAGGTGCAATATATCGCAGAGAGTATAAAAAGTCAATAAAAAAAGCCGATGTCGCCATCGGCTTGGTTTGTTTCAGACCCAACGTTTTTCATGCGGCGTTTGCTAAACTCTCCGCATGGGGATTTTTCCCCATTGCAAGTTCCAGCACTGCCATGCGCATGGGGACACTGTATTCTGTCTGCCGGAAACACCATACTCGCGGGTCGTCATCCACCTCTGGCGATAGCTCGGCATTTCTCGGCAGGGGATGCATGATGATCGCATCCTGCTTCACACACTGCATCATTGCGTTATCAACATTTTGACCGTCCCACCGGATTTCCTGGTAGTCAATCTCACCGCTCTCCTTATCGCGCTGGGGACGCGTTACATATACGACATCCCCCACATGGATAACGTCGCTCAATCTATCGTGCTCCGTGTACGCCACGTTACGCGTCTCTAGATACGTAAGCACATCATTTTTCATGCGCAACTCCGGAGGAGATGCGAACACCAGCTTCACGGATTTGAATTCAGCGAGTGTGCAGGCGAGTGAGCGTCCTGTCCTGCCCGTGAGGTCGCCGCTGATGACGACCGTGAGATCGTCTACGGCACCGAACCTGCGCTTGATAGTGCCCACGTCAGTGAGTGCCTGTGTGGGATGCTCTCCGCGCCCGTCACCGGCATTAATGATGGGCACGCGACTCACTTTTGCGGCGCGCGCGGCTGCTCCTTCCTGTGGATGCCGCAGGATAATACATCCAAGTTCCCAGTGATATGTATTGAGAGATAGTTTCAAAACACTCTTTTTTGGGCTAATATATGGACAGAAGCATTAAC
>CAYIBQ010000053.1:0-2965 GCA_964361695.1 uncultured Candidatus Saccharibacteria bacterium
TTGGAGGACGGCCGAAGATGTTGATTCCGACCCCGGTGTCTGTTGCGGGGCCGCAATATCTCCGGTATCCGCTTCCGCAATGGTTGTATCGTGTTCTGCCATGTGAAACGAGTATATCGGGCATGTGCGATTTTTGCAATAGTCCGGCGTGTCTTGTCGTCTGGGCGCGTTCCTGTCATGATGGCGCTGGTTCCCTGTCCTCCCACAAAAAGGAGAGCATAGCATGTCCAATGTATTCCTGTTCCTGTTTGCCACCGTGCTCACCGCGCTGAAGATTTACTCGGCTTTGGCGGTGCTGGGCATCCCTCATCGGTTTTTCAGAGATTTTAAGCGACGGGTGGGAATGCTCATAGCCATTACGATCACCTGGGCTTTTTTTACGGGCTTTATGGTAGGGTATGCTTCCTCGGGATCAGTGGCTTCGGTCTTGTACATCATGATCGCCTGGAGCTTGGTCACGACGCTGGGCATGGGAGGTTTTACCCTTTGGACTATCAACCACGAGGAAAGGAAAGCCGATACCGTCTCTATCTAATCTATAAGCGGGCTGTAAACGTCGCTACGCTCCGTCGTCGCCCTCTGCGCCGCCGGAGCTTTTTTATATTTACATGTCCGCTTGACACACATATAGCAACTTTGCTATCATCTCTTTGTGAAAGGTCGGATATAAACTAATTGGGGCATTACTCGCAACGTGTCCCATACTAAAAAGTGATTTATCGTATTAAAATCTTGGCAAAGGCGAAGGTCTTTATTGAAAGTTTGGATGAACGATTGAGGGCAAAAGTTGCCGCGGCGATCAAGACATTATCAGACGGCGATTTTCTGTCTGTTGAAGTAAAATCTCTTCGCGGCCAGATTAGAGAATTGCGGATAGCGTCATTTCGGATCATATTCTTTGCCAAGAACGGTACGCTATGGTTTGTCAGCGGCTTCAGGAAGAAGACGCAGAAGACACCACTGCACGAAATAGAGCAGGCGTTGAAAATATTTAAAATTTCCGATGACTAAGCTCACGAGGTGATGAATAGCAGACACAAAGAAAAACAAAATATTCGGACAAAAAAACTCAAAACGTATTCATTCGGCGATGTATTCGGTAAGGATCTAAAGTCAGAAACATTCAAAAACACATATCGCGAAGAAATGACTCGTCTTCGCCTTGCGCGTCAGATGAGGGAGATGCGTATCGCCAAGAAACTTACTCAAAAAGACGTCGCGGAAAAGGCGCATATGCCGCAATCCGTTATTGCGCGCATGGAAAGCGGAAAGCATAGCCCGTCTCTCTTTACGCTTGAACGGATTGCGAATGTTTTTGACAAGGAAGTCCAGTTGGCGTAGTGGCAAGCAGGGAGAGTTTCTAACACGACCAACAGAGCCATCCGACTCTGTTGGTCGTGTTTACATCACTCGCTTTTTTTGTTACCATTTTCACATATGGTGATTACGTGGTACGGACAGGCGTGTTTTAAAATACAATCGGGCGACCTGGTGGTCGCCATTGATCCGTTTTCCAAGGACATCGGACTCACTCCGCCGCGTTTTAAGGCAGATGTCGCTCTCGTAACCCACGGGCATTTTGATCACAATAACATCGCGTCGCTCGCCGGAGAGCCGTTTGTTATCACCGGGCCCGGCGAATTTGAAGTAAAAGGTATTACCGTGCGCGGCATTTCCACATATCATGACAAGGTATTAGGCAAAGAGCGCGGGATGAATACCATATATAGGATAGAGATGGAGGGCATTTCGCTCCTGCACATGGGCGATTTTGGCGAAGAAAAAGTCCGCGAAGAAACCCTGGAGGAGATCGGCGACGTGGATGTGCTGATGGTGCCGGTGGGCGGCACGTATACGATTACGGGTACCGAAGCCGCAAAAATAACCAAGCAGATTGAGCCCGCGTTTGTCATCCCCATGCACTACAAACTGTCCGGTGTCAAAGCCAATCTGGAGAGCGCGGAGCAGTTTTTGAAAGACATGGGTGCGAGCAAGACGGAGATAATGGAAAAGCTGACCATCAAGAAAAAAGACATTCCCGAAGAGGGCAAGGCAGTAGTAGTGGTTTTGAATGCTACATAACTATATGAACGATTTTCTCGGCAAAATTCATGCATTGCCCGAAGACGCGCGCAAATTTTTTGCCGCGGTCTCGCTCGTGGTACTCGGATTCGCCTTTTTTGTCATGTGGACGTCATTTATGTCCTCGCGCCTGGTAACGCTCAATACCCCTACTACAGCGCCGCCGCAAAAGCCGATGGGGCTGGCATCTCCTGCGGTTGCGCACGCGCCATCGGGTACTGCGATTGCCGCGCGCCCGGAGCCGGTATCTCCTGCGGCGGGTATTGTCGGAAGCATTACGGACGCGGAAAAATTCTTCACGCGTCCGAAGACCGATGCCTCTGCGGGATTTTTTGCGGGCATCGGGCGCGCGCTGGCATCCGTGGCGGACGCGATATATATGAAGCTCGCGCGTTTTGTGCCACCGTATCTGTAAAAGTCCCAAGCACCAAGCACGAAATCCCAAATAAACTCCAATGATCGAAACACCAATCACCGAAACGCGCGTTTTGAATTTTCATATTGGAATTTTGAATTTATTTGTCATTTGTCATTTGGGATTTGGGATTTGATGACATATGGCTGATATCGGAAAAATCCAAAAGCGCGAAATCGTGGACGAAATGCGCGAGTCATATCTGGACTACGCGATGTCCGTCATTGTCTCGCGCGCGCTCCCCGATGTGCGCGACGGGCTCAAACCCGTGCACCGTAGGATTCTCTATGCCATGCACGAAATGGGTTTGTACCACAACGCCAAGTACCGCAAATCAGCCGCGGTCGTCGGCGATGTGCTCGGAAAATATCATCCCCACGGCGACACGGCGGTATATGACTCGCTCGCCCGCATGGCGCAGGATTTTTCCCTGCGCTATCCTCTCGTAGACGGTCAGGGCAATTTCGG
>CAYIBQ010000053.1:3065-4642 GCA_964361695.1 uncultured Candidatus Saccharibacteria bacterium
TCGCGCATGACCCGCGTGGCGGAGGAACTGCTGAACAATATTGAAAAAGACACGGTTGATTTCCGCGAGAACTATGACTCCACCCGGAAAGAACCCGTAGTGCTTCCCGCGGCCGTGCCCAACCTCCTGCTCAACGGGACGCTCGGCATTGCGGTGGGCATGGCGACCAATATCCCCCCCCACAATCTCGGCGAAGTCGTGGATGCGACTATGGCGCTGATTGACCATCCGGACACCAGCACGGAAGATTTGATGGAATATGTCAAAGGCCCCGATTTCCCCACGGGTGGCGTTATTTATGACGAAAAAGAAATCCGCGCGGCATACGCCACGGGCAAGGGCGCCATACTCAATCGCGGCAAGGCGGAGATAGAGGATGGCCCGAAAAATTCTTCCCAGATCGTCATCACCGCAATCCCCTATCAGGTCAATAAGTCCGAGATGATAGAAAAGATGGCGACGCTGGTGCAGGAGAAAACCGTAGAAGGCATCCGCGACATCCGCGACGAGTCGGACCGCGACGGCCTGCGCGTCGTGATTGAACTAAAGCAGGACGCGCATCCTCAAAAAGTGCTCAACAACCTCTACAAGCACACCGATTTGGAGCGGACGTTTCACCTGAACATGCTTGCCCTCGTGGACGGCATCCAGCCCGTGGTGCTGTCGCTCAAAGACGTGCTCGTGGAATTTATCAAGCACCGCCAGATCGTGATCACGCGGCGGACTACGTTTGATCTGGCACGAACAAAAGAGCGCATCCATATATTGGAAGGCCTGAAGCGTGCGCTTGACCACATTGATGCGGTGATCGCGACGATCAAAAAATCAGAAGACCGCGAGGACGCGCACGTCAATTTGGTGAAGAAATTTGACCTCTCCGACATACAAGCGACGGCAATTTTGGACATGCGCCTCTCCACGCTGGCGGGCCTTGAGCGGCAGAAAATTGAAAACGAACTGAAAGAAAAACAGGCATTGGCGCGCTCGCTGGAAGCATTGCTCAAAGACCCCAAAAAAATCCGCGAGGTGGTGAAACAAGAACTCGCGGAGATAAAGGATAAATACGGCGATGAGCGAAAAACCGCGGTGGTCAAATCATCGCCCCGCGCGATGACTGACGAGGACCTGATTGCGGATGAGGAAGTCGTGGTCGTGCTCACGCGCGGCGGCTATATAAAACGCGTGAAGCCCGAATCATGGCGCGTGCAAAAGCGCGGTGGCAAAGGACTGATCGGCATGGATACCAAAGAAGAAGATATGGTGGATATGTTGCTTACCTGCACCACCCACGCCTCGCTCCTCTTTTTCACGGACACGGGTAAGGTGTACCAGGTGCCTGCGTATGAAGTACTTGAAGGCACGCGCACATCCAAGGGCAAGGCGATTTTCAATTTTCTCTCGTTGAGTACTACCGAGCGCGTCACGTCACTGCTGGCGGTACCGAAAGCCACAAAAAAAGAGTCGTTTTATGTGGTCATGGTCACCAAAGACGGCGTGATCAAGAAAGTGGAAGCGGATTCATTTGGCACGGTGCGCAAAAACGGATTGATTGCCATGACGCTCCACGGGAGCGATGT
>CAYIBQ010000054.1:0-4494 GCA_964361695.1 uncultured Candidatus Saccharibacteria bacterium
GAAGCCGAATGAGCTATCGTGATTTCGGTAACCGATTATTATGAGATACTGCGGTACCTGTATAAGTCCACCACAATTTACAACCAACTATGGTCTTTGCAAGACCATAGGGGCATGTTGCGGCGCGATGCCCGAGGCATGTGCGTTTGAAAACCTTCGCAAAATCCCACCGAGATTTTGCTCATCACGCGGTCGGCCTCGCTCTCCTCGCCCAGATGGCTCGGAACCATGGCCGCTCGGCCTCCCAGTGTTTTCAAACGCATCTGCCTCGGCCAAGCCAATGTTGGAAGTGGAACTTCAAACATTGTGTATTAATGTTTATTTAAACCAAATAAACTACCCAGAAAATAATTTGACCCCGCCTGATCTGTGATCAAGCGGGGCGTAAGGTGTTTTCGTTTTGAATTCTATTTTTGTTTTTCTCGCTCTGTTTGTTGTGATGATGCTTTTGATACCGGAGTTGCGGCTCGCTCGAATACGGCTCGGTTCGCTATGTTTTTATTCTTCTCAACCGATCTTTGCAGGGCTTCGCGTAAGATTCCCCCTGTCAGATCATCTGGGGTATGCCCGCCCCCTTCTCCTTCCCATGTGATTGGCGCAAGCGCCTTGCCGTTGTCCACGACTTGGTACAAACCACAAGAATCCTCGGAGCAATGCGCCTCAAACGATCTTTTGTTGTCGTAGAACTTGACCAAAAAATCAACACCCTTCCTCCCTCCGACTGGAGAGTAAACATGCGCGCGAACTCCCGGACCCGCTAACTCCTCAAGCGCATTCTTCGCCCTGCCAGCCAACGCATTGGCTGACCGTTCATAGGGGCGATCTTCGCCTTGTTTCGTTTTCTCCAACGCGCCTTCTTTCATAGTGTCCATTCTATCCTCCCTTCATTACCAACACAATGGTACGTTATCCACAACAGGAGTGTAAAAGACGCCAGCTTGTCATACAGACCAAGTGGCGTCTTGTTGTTCTCAGGTCGCTTTGTAGTATACCCAGTGGGTTCTGCCACCGAGGTGTTGCGACAAAATGACCCGTGTTTTGGAATTGGGGACACACAGTCCCGTTGTTTCGGCCATCTGGAGGAGATATACGCGAGCACGCTCGCGGACTTCCATCTCGTCGGTGCCGTAGAAATGGATTTCTACAATCTCCAATTTACTACTCGGGAGAAATTCTTGGAGTCGTTCTACGGTGGGATTGTACTCCACGAACACTGGTTCGCGGAACACTTCTTGCAGACCAACCATACACGCCGCGCCGACCGCCAAACCTATCAACAGAGTCATAGCCGTTTTCATAGATCCCTCCTATTTTACTCAGCCGCCATTCCCTCTATGCTTTCAAACACCCATTCAAGAAAGTATGGGCTTTCGTAATGGAATGCGCCCACCCCCCCCAACTTACTACCGTAGCAATGAACATTTTGGACCTCCTGACGCCTATTCTTTCCAGAGAGACGATATTTCAGCGGAAGCTTGCAATATCGTGCCTCTTGGGGCTCATGCCCCGCAGGCGCCGTACCATTTTGGCGGAATCCGCGGTGCTCGAGTCCACGCTGAATGGAAGCAAGCCACTCGCTCATCCCCATGATGTACACGACCGCCCCGTTGGGGTGACGGTACACGACCGCTTCTTCATCCAGCGGAAAACCTCCTGCAAGAGTGACTTCCACCCAAGACCAAGATAACGCCACACCCATCAACACAACAAAGGCAAACCTCTTCATAATAGATCTTCTCCAATGCTCCAAAACTGCCTTACCGCGCGCGAGCCGAGCAGTCACAATGACCGCTAACACTCCCGCACGCTATACAGCTTTGGAGGATTGGTCTCTTGTTTTCAATGAACCCCGAATGTCTCCATTGTATCATATCCATTAGTTTTGTCAAGTTTGTGCGGCTTTGGAGATGTGGTATCCTGTGGGGGTTATCTTCACTGCTGTGATAAAGATCCTCTGGAAATTTGCGATTAATGCGGTAGTGCTGTGGGTCATCGGGCAGTTCCTGATCCCCTCTTTGCCGCATGATTATGTGACACTTGCAAAGATTGCGGGTATCTTGGCGGTTGTAAATTATTTTTTTTGAAACCATTTTCTCCATGCTCGCTTCTCTCACTTATTTTCAAGTTGTCGTAAGTATCCTGCTCGTTGTTGCGATTCTGCTCCAACGGCGTGGCGGGGGCTTGTCTCCGGTGCTCGGCGGTAGCGGCGGGTTTTATCGGACGCGGAGGGGCGTTGAGCGCGTGCTGTTTGTCGGCACCATTATTCTTGCCGTCCTCTTTCTCGCGGGAGCTGTGGTGAACATTATTGTGCGGTGATGGCAGGACGCATGCAGGAATTGTACGAGCATGTCGTGCGGCTCAATCGCCGCTGGCGCATGCTGACTATGCGCAAGGTTTTGTATCTTCCGCGTATTCTCTCTGCCCAGGAAAAACGCCTGTATGTCTTTTTGTCGGCGGCCCTGCTTTTGAGCGGCGCCACATTTTTTGCCCGAACGTATGCCAGCATTACCCGACCGGTTCCGCAAATCGGCAGTTCATACACCGAGGGTGTCATGGGGGTGCCGGAGATGATCAATCCTCTGTACGCGGTCAAGGACGCAGACCGCGACATCAGCCGTCTGGTTTTTTCAGGCCTGTTTACCTATGACGGCGCGGGCGTGCTCCAGCCCGATCTGGCAGAACGATACGAGGTCAGCGCGGACGGCAAGGTATACACCGTGATCATGCGCAATGCGGCGGTCTGGCATGACGGCGTGCCTCTTACGGCAGATGATGTGGTGTTTACGGTCAAGCGCATCCAAAATGTCCAGTACAAAAGCCCGTTTCGTCTGAACTGGCAGGGCGTGGAAGCCGAAAAGGTTGATGATCATACGGCGCGCTTTACCCTGCGCACTGCCTACGCGCCATTTATTGAAAACCTCACCCAGGGCATTATTCCCAAGCATTTGTGGGAGCATACAGACCCGAGTGCGGCGCTTTTGCACAGTTTGAATCTGAATCCCGTGGGCTCCGGTCCCTATATAGTAAAGCGATTCAAGAGCGATGGCGCGGGCTCGCTCTTGTGGTACACCCTTTCGCGCAATGCCAATTTTCACCGTGAAGGGCCATATCTCAAAGAGATCACGTTTGTTTTTTTCAATAATGAGGAGGATATGATCGCGGCGTGGCATCGGGGTGACATTGAAGGATTTGGCCCCGTCTCATCACTCCGCGCCAATGAATTCAGCAAAGACGCAGTGCAGGTGCTGGCGCTCGCCACTCCCCGCATCTTCAGCGTATTTTTCAACGAGAAGCAAGCGCCTGTTTTGCTGGACAAAAAAATACGCACGGCCATTGCCTATGCGATTGATCGTGAGCGCATTGCAGAACAGGCAACAACAGGCGGCGGTATTGCGATGACTTCACTCCTGCCTATCTCTCGTCCGTTTGCCGATGCGGTACCGGCGCTTGAGCATGGCTCCCTGCGTGCCAGGGAATTGATAGAAAGCGCGGGATGGAAAGACGCTGACGGAGACGGGATCTATGAAAAGACCATGAAGAACAAGACAAAGACAGAAACAACCGTCTTGGAATTTGGCCTGACTACGGGTGATTCTCCCGAGCTCGTGCGCGCCGCCTCTCTCATAAAAGAAATGCTGGCAGAGGCGGGCATTCGGGTCACCATAGACGCGCGCTCGTTTGCCGATTTGGAATCAGCGGTCATCAGGCCGCGCAACTTCCAAATGCTTCTGTTCGGGCAGGTCTATGGCTATGAGCCGGATCCTTTTGCTTTTTGGCATTCGTCGCAGAGTAAAGACCCGGGCCTCAATATAGCGTTTTTTGCGCACCGGAGCGGGGATAAGATTCTTGAAACTGCGCGCCGGACTATTGACGCCGAAAAACGCGCGGCGCTCTACGGTGATTTTGCACGCATCGCGGCGGCGGAGATTCCCGCGGTCCCCCTCTATACGCAGATGTTCATCTATCTTCTGCCACGGGACATACAGGGCGTGGCGCTGTCCCGCATTGCTCTGCCGTCCGATCGGTTCAATGAGATCAACGCCTGGTACCGCGAAACACAGAGGGTATTGCGATAACATCGGTGCGGACTTGCATTATTCCTAAAGGTGGTGGTATGCTGTGCATACTTTACCTCTCTTCCTATATCTGTAGCATCTTTGCTTTTTGCACATATCCCATAGATCGCGAGCCGAGGTGGGCTGGATGGGAGCAGGCGAACCATCCAGCGGGCGCAAAAGCGCTCCGGGTCGGCCACCCACCACAGTTTTTTGATTGAGGCGTAGCCGAGAATATATACGTGGGTGGCGAAATTGGCAGATTCACCCCGTTAGAAATGCCGCGGTGGCGAAATTGGCAGACGCGCACGGTTCAGGGCCGTGTGTTCGCAAGAACATGCGGGTTCAACTCCCGCCCGCGGCATTTCTAACGGGGCAGGCTCCGCGTTCAGGGCGCTGTGAGCGCAAGCTCGTGGGAGTTCAAATCTCCCCCTCGGCA
>CAYIBQ010000055.1:0-4422 GCA_964361695.1 uncultured Candidatus Saccharibacteria bacterium
CGCCCCCATTTCGCGTCAAAACCGTATGAACGAAGAATATGTATCAAACGCGATGGCGTCGTGATAAACGGCAAAATCCCCATAGGATAGTATGCGAACGGGTTTTTGCCGTCGTCTTTCCCGTATGCGCTCAAAACACCCTTGATGGCGTAAAGACCACATCCGGTCGGTCCTCCTTGCTTGAGATATTCCCTCGGTCTCTTTGATACGACAAATCGCATAGCTCTCATCAATCTTTAGGCGATTCTTCCTCCATGAATTTCTTTGCGGCGTCCACGAATTGTTGTATGCAAGCACCACTCTCGCGCAAAAATTCTCCAATTTCCTCCCATCGGTAATCAAGATATTCGTGCGCGATAATGTTGCGGAGTTCAGCCCAAGATGCCAGCCGATCCGTCATTGCGTGGTTAAATCCGGGCAATGTTCCCACAAGACGGACGATCTCCTTGTATGTCTGAGGAACTGGTTTTTTCGCGCTTGCCAGAAGTAGCTTTGAACTGTTAATCACCGCGTTCATGATGTTTTCAATGGTACGTTCAACAATGCGGCGAGTGCGATGGTCTTGCTGGTATTGCGACCACGCAAGCCCTCGGTATTCTTGGAGCACACGGAGCTCCACGTCCAAAAAAATCAGGCGCCGTTCAAGCGCATACTTATCTTCTTCGGTCAAGGACATGGAGCGCCAGTACACGTCCGCGTATTCACGCGCCGTTTTACGGAAGTCAATCGCCGCGCTGGAAATGCGGAGGGAAAACTCAATCCACAGGGTTCGGTCTTTGACTGTGAGCGGCATGCCGCGGATGGCGGTATCTGCGATGGCTGCCGGCGCGCGGTTCAAAACGACGAGATCCACGCTGTCCGTTTCTAAAATTTCCGTAAGCTCTCCCCATAGGCGGTTCTCGTGAGGATATTTCCCTCCTATGTTCTCATATTCCAATGGGCCGACTTTCGACGGGGTAAAATAAACCGCGATATCCCAGTCGGATCCACTGTGGACGCGTTCTTTGGCTTGCGAGCCGAATAAAAAGGCCATCGCGACATCATCGTGTTTTTCAAAATACTCTTTAAGTTTCTGGATTTTTTGCTCACGCTCGGCCATGGTCGCCAGTGTACCACAAAATCGCGCGAAAGAAAGATGCCGCTTGTTTGTACTTATGAGGCCTACTACAGAAACCGTGCAACAAGCAGGGCGACGATATTGGCTATTTTGATCATGGGGTTTATCGCGGGGCCTGCGGTGTCTTTGTACGGGTCGCCGACGGTGTCCCCAGTGACGGCCGCCGCGTGCGCGGGGGACTTCTTGCCGCCGTAGTTGCCTTCTTCAATATATTTCTTGGCATTGTCCCATGCGGCTCCCCCCGATGTCATGGAGATTGCTACAAAGAGGCCGGTGACAATGCATCCGATGAGCAGGCCGCCAAGCGCTTTTGCGGCTTCATCGCCGAGAGTAAAGACAAGGATCAGGGGAATAGCAACGGGGATGAGTGCGGGTACGATCATTTGGCGGATCGCGGCCCGGGTCACGATGTCTACGGCTTTGTCATACTGCGGCTTGGCAGTGCCCTCCATAATGCCTTTGATATCGCGAAATTGCCTGCGTACTTCTTCCACCACTGCCTGCGCGGCTTTTCCCACCGCCCGCATCGCGATAGAGCCAAACAAATACGGCATCATGCCGCCGATGAAGAGGCCGACAATGACATACGGATCGGCGAGGTCAAAAAACACTACTTTGCCAAAATTACGCAGTTCCTCAACATAGACAGCAAACAGCACGAGTGATGCGAGGCCTGCAGAGGCGATGGCATACCCCTTGGTTACGGCCTTGGTCGTGTTGCCCACGGCATCCAGGGGATCGGTGATTGCGCGGACACTTTCGGGCAGGCCGGACATCTCGGCAATGCCGCCAGCGTTGTCCGTGATGGGGCCGAATGCGTCAATCGCGACAATGATGCCCGCCATAGAGAGCATGGTCATGGCGGCTAGTGCTACGCCGTAGAGTCCTGCGGAGACAAACGCGAACAACATGCCTGCGGCAATGATGATGATGGGTAGCGCGGTCGCTTCAAGCGAATACGCGAGGCCGATGATCATATTGGTGCCGTGGCCGGTGAGGGACGCGCGGGCAATCGCTTTTACCGGGCGGAATCGCTTTGAGGTGTAGTATTCGGTGACCACGACCATAAGCGCGGTGACCACAATCCCAACCAAGGATGCCAAGAAAAAACTGTTGACCAAAGGACGCGGGAGGTATACTGCGAACAGAGGCCAGATCGCCGCAACCGCAAGCACGGAAGATACGATCAATCCTTTATATAAAGCGCCCATGATAGCGCCCTCTTTTTTCACGCGCACGACCGTAGTGCCAATAATGGACGCAATGATGGCAACAGCGCCGATAGAGAGCGGCAGGAGCGTCATGGTCTCGTCACCGGGAAAAAGAAGTGAGCCGAGGAGCATCGCGGCAATAGCAGTGACAGCGTACGTTTCAAACAAGTCGGCGGCCATACCGGCGCAGTCGCCCACGTTGTCTCCTACGTTGTCGGCGATGACCGCCGGATTGCGCGGGTCGTCTTCGGGAATGCCTGCTTCCACTTTGCCCACCAAATCAGCACCCACGTCAGCGCCTTTGGTATAAATGCCTCCGCCGAGACGGGCGAACACAGAAATCAAAGAAGCGCCGAGGGCGAGTCCTATAAGCGGGGTGACGCTTTGGGCGATATAATAGAAAAGAGACACTGAACCGAGCGCCAGACCCACGACGAGGAAGCCGGTGACCGAGCCGCCCAGAAATGCCACGCGAAACGCTTTTGGCAGGCCGACTTTTGCGGCTTCGGTCGTGCGCACATTGGTATCCACCGCGGCCATCATGCCCAGATACCCCGTCAGCGCCGATGCCACGGCGCCGATGAGAAATCCTACCGCAACCATATTGCCGAATATGATCCAGAGGAGGGGTGCCGCGATGATGGCGACCACGGCAACGGCCGTGGTCTGGCGCTTCAGATATGCGGCCGATCCTTCCTTGATGGCAAGCCATACTTCAATCTGCTTGCCCGATCCTACGGGATACTGCTTGATAAAATACATCAGCACCAGGGCGAATACGATGGAGATGAGCGATGTGATAATGGGAAAAAGAATCATATCGTCTTAAGGATTGGTAAATTATTATTCTGCTGGTGATGCTTCGGCTGTTTCTATTTTTTCGTCTTCAGTATCGTCCGATGATGTCTCTTCTTCCGATGGGATCGGCGCATCTGCTGATCGTATATCGATCTTCCATCCGGTAAGTTTTGCCGCGAGGCGGACATTTTGTCCGCGCTTGCCAATGGCAAGAGAGAGCTGGTCTTCGGGGACGAGCACGCGCGCTGTACGGCGGCGCTCATCCAGTATGACCTCCTGCACTTTGGCAGGGGACAGGGCATTGCGGGTCAGTTCTTTGGGGTCATCATCCCATTCAATGATGTCTATTTTCTCGCCGCCGAGTTCCTGAATGACCGTGGATACGCGGATGCCTTTCTGTCCCACCATGGATCCCACCGGATCTACGCCGGGGTCATGCGAGACCACGGCGACTTTGGAGCGCAAGCCGGGCTCCCGCGCCACGGCTTTTATCTCCACCACGCCCGACGCGATTTCCGGCACTTCCAGTTCAAACAGTTTTTTCAACAACCGCGGATGCGAGCGCGACAAAAACACGCCCGGACCCTTGGGGTTCTTTTCCACAAGGGCGACGAGCACTTTGAGGCGTTCGCCAATGCGGTACCGCTCGCCAGGCACTTGCTCTTCAGGCGGCAGGACGCCTGCGGTTCTGCCGATGTCAATAAAGACATTGCGGCCTTCCAGGCGCTGTACCAGGCCGCTCATGATTTCACCTTCCTTGTCTTTGTACTCGTCAAACACGGCGGTGCGTTCGGCCTCGCGGATGCGCTGGAGAATGACTTGTTTGGCGGTCTGTGCCGCAATCCTGCCGTATTCTGCATCTGCGGGGAGTGAGAGCGGAAAGAGCAACTCATCGCCCAGCGCGGCATCTTTCTTTATCGTCTGCGCTTCATCCAGCATGATATGCTTGTCGGGATTAAAGCGGATTTTCCACTCGCCCTCCGGCTGTCCCGCAGTGTCACCGCGCGCCGTGTCGCGGGGCCAGACATCTTCGCGATCAGGGCGGGATGATGGGTTCGGCACATCCTGCTCCGGCGCCGCGTTTGCCTCTTCCTCGCTCATGATCATATTCTCGTCCACGACGATTTTCACCTGCGTCATGGCAACACTGCCGGTATCGGGATTCATGGACGCGCGGATGATCTGTCCGCGCTTGCCGTAGTCGCGCTTGTATGCCGCGGCCAAAGCCATCTCTATGGTTTCAAGAATTTTCTCGCGCGGTATGCCTTTTTCGTCGGCGATCTGCTGGATGGCTGA
>CAYIBQ010000056.1:0-4194 GCA_964361695.1 uncultured Candidatus Saccharibacteria bacterium
CCGCCTTGATCGGCGTTTTGGCCCCATAATATTCCACCTCAATGTTTTCCACCAAAGCGGATGACGCGCGTCCGGTGCGAAGTCCGGCAATTTCTTGTTTAAGATGCGCGATAACGGATTCTATTTTTTGCTGTAAATCTTCCATAAGAAAAATTTATCTTTCTGTTGCGATAAAAACGATGCGGGGACTATCGAGATGGATATATACTTCACGGAGCGGCAAGCGGCTGGAGAACGGCACGATGCTCCAGTTGATGCCCAGATCCTTGCTGGTATACACCGCCTGTCCTGCGGTGACCATGAGCGTGTCCGGCTCGCGGGGATGCACCGCCACACCGCCAACCGGCACTCCCAGGCCATCTATAAACGTACTCAACGGCTGCCACGATGATCCCCCGTTCACTGATTTGAAGATACTGCCGTTGCTGGTGCGGTATATGACACCGCCATGATGCGGATCAGGGACTAACGCGTCGCGCACCGGGGCCCTCGCAGTGCCCGGCCGCAGAGTGGTGAACGAGAGGCGGGTGTAGGGATGCTCAATCACACGCGAAGACGTGCGGCGGAGAGACCTGTTCAGCAGTCCCAGATCACTCCATGATCCGCCGGTATCGTACGTTTTATACACCTGTCCCTTGCTGGTCATGAGATACCCTTCATTACCGTACCACGGATGCATGGCCAGACGCGCCAGGGGGTCTCGGAGAACTTTTGAAAATCGCCATCGCTTCCCGCCGTCGTTTGAGATGAGGAGCCGTCCCTCTCCGGTTGCCACCATCACGGTGTCGGCATCGGTCGGCGGCGTGTATATATCAAAGATGCCATATTTCTGCTGTCCGACAAAATAAATCTGATGGAACGATTTCCCACCGTCTTCACTCCTGAACACCTTGCCGCGACTCTCCTGATACGCGGCCACGTACATGACATCCGGCCTGCTCCGGCTGATGACCACTCTATAAATATCGCTTTGGGGATCCAGAATACCCGCGCTGTCGCGCACCTGCCGCCACGTGGCTCCCGCATCCTCGCTCTTCCACAGACCCGCCGACTTGGTCGCGGCAAAAAGCGTGGTCGTCGCGATCGGGTGTGTTGCGATGTCGTTGATATACGCAGGCAGAGGATCGCGCCGTTCGCGCACAAACGTCGCAGGCGACCAGTGCTCGCCGCCATCCTCGGAGCGGAACAGCAGTTCCGTGCTTTGCGCCCCCCCGCCCCTGCCGGAAATGATATCAATACCCACCGCGGAGAGAATAAGCGGAATCAAAATCACTATCGCGACAAATGCGACAATGATGGTAATGATCGTTTTAAAAATCATTGTTGCACCTTGAGTGATTTAGACATCGCGCACGGCCCCGAGAAACATGACATCAAGCGCGAGGCGAGAATTTACGTTGGTTGTTTCAAGTATCGTGGCGATATCCAACACCCGTATCAGGCGTCGCGCCAGCTTTAGGCGTTCATCACCGGCAGAGACAGCATGCATTTTTGCCCGAAGGAGGGATATAACCGCAGTGATTGCAGAGGCGCGAGTCAGCGCGTCTTGCGATACCTTCTCACTCAATGCCAGCAGTTCAGGGATACCGCCGTTTAGAGCCGTCCGCACCGTCGTTCTCATTTTTTCTTCCACAGGCATCGCAGTTCCAAAAGAAAGCGACACACTGCGCGAGCGTATGGTTGCGGACACGGATTCTCTCTGCCCTGCGATGAGGATAAAAAGCGTGCGCTCGCCTGGTTCTTCCAAGAGCTTTAAAAAAGCGTCTCCCGCGTCTCTGCTCATTGTATCAGCTTGGCCGATGACCGCAACCCGCCATCCGCCACCGGGTGTGGTGAGAGAAAACAGGCGCTTCAGTTCCCGAATGTCATCAATGGGGATGTCTTTACGCGCCTCTTTTTTTGAAACAAGCGTGTGCGCGAGATCCAGACGAACGACAAAAGGATGCATATCCGTGTCCACCGCCGTGCACTCCTTGCATACCCCATGATGTATGGAGGCTAAGCCTCCATACATGGCCACGGGACAGAGAAGGACTTTCGCCAGATCTTTTGCAATCTGCATCATGCTCTCGCTGTCCGGCCCATAAAAAAGATAGGCGTGCGCTAGCCGCCCGCGCTCTCTCACGCGATCCAAATATGCGACGTGCCTGTCATGCGCATTGCTCATATAGTGCTCCCTTCTGTTGTGTTGTCTGATGATGTTGTAGTCACCAGAAGATACGCAAACGGCAGAACAAGGGTGAGGAGTATAGCCGCAACACCGGAGAACTGGAGCCATGCGTTGCCGCTGGTGACGAGCGGCAGAGAGAGCAGTATGGCGTTGAAAGAAAAATGAGCCACCAGTACGGTCAGCAGACCTTCTTTCAGAAATACATATCCAAGTGCGATGCCCACAATCGTCAGCTCAATCCCCCGCACATACAGCGGATACACCGGATACGTGGAATGGAGAAATGCCCAGACCACTGCGGGGATCACGACAGCGAGCCACGTCCAGCGGACATATCTTTTGAGCAGAGGTATGGCAAACAGGCGAAACGTAAATTCTTCCGAGATCGCCGCCGTTATCCCGACCGCAAGCGGAATGGTAAACGGCAACCAGCTTGCCATATAGCCGGATATTTCGGGTGTCAGCGGCGACCAAATGGAAAAGAATTTTGCGCCCATCGCATAAAACATACTGATATAGCCAATCATTGCAATGGCCATCAGAAATCCCTTGGTGATTGCGGACGCGAGATACCGCCTGGTATATATTTTTTGCGGGTCAAGATCGTTTGCATGGGGCACCTGCTCGCGCGCGATACTCTCGCCGGGCACGCCAACGATGAGAGAGGCAAGCACAAAAATGCCAACACTCACAAGTAGGAGGATGGTAGAAATGGACAGAAATGTAGTCCACGGGGTGGTAGTGATGTATCCAAACAGCAAGCCCGACGGAGAACTTGCAATACTGATAAGAAGCAGGACAGCGCCCGCGACCGTAAGTAGCACCACGCGGCGCATGCGCAAATCCCCTGCCTTATACCGACGCAGGAGGAAAAACACCGCAAAACCGGTCAGCACAACTTCAAGTATTGCCGCAAGTGCCACCAGCAATACGCCTGTGGAGTCCGCCGTTTCCTGCATGCGTTGGAAGTCCTCCGGCACAAATATATATTTTCCGAACATACCTATCCTGTCTCCCTGCACCACGACGACAAGCCGCTGGGCGCCCGTGCTGGCAGACGTGTCGGCAGACCATGCAATCGCCGATCCCTTGAGTCCAAAATCAAACGCGTGATCAACACGATTTTCTTTCCGTTCGTCCGTGTATGACTTTTCTTCATAATCGGCAATGCTGATGCCCTGCTGATCAGCCAGAAATTCTGCGGCAACTTTCAGAGCCGCGTCTTTGGTAAGCTCGGTGCCTGCCTGCGATTCTTGAATATGATGCTCAAAAGAGACCACCGCACCCCGCGCGGAGACGCCGACAAAGTATTCCTCTTTTTCCAGCGGCCGGAAAAAGCGCGTCGTATAATGCCAGGGCTCCAGATTGGAATTTTCCCGCACTTTTTGGATAAAGCCGGGGATGCCCAAAGCGCGCTGAAGAAATATCTGTCCCCCATCATCCACTTCAAAAATAGTAGCCCGCTTCCAGGCACTCGTATCCACACCGCGACCCTGCATATATGCCACAGCCCGCTCCTCGGCCTCGGTATGGCTGATGTCCACTTTCAAAGCGCTCTGCGGAAACGCCGTGGGATAAAACACAAAAGCCAGCACAGCCCCCACCACCCCCGCAACAAGAAATACATACAGCGATCTTTGTTTTTTCATAGGTGAATCTTAGTATATATCTTCTTCGTCTATCCAAAATGGGAGTTTGTGTCTTTTGAGATGTTTGAAGTTCCACTTCAAACATCGATTGTTTTGTCTATTTTTTGCCTACAAGCGGACACTCACGCTCGGATGCGAACTGATGTCATCAAACAGGCGGGGCGAAAGAAACCGTGCCGTAACGCGTGAGCGGGGAGCGGGATGGTGAGCAAAAATTTTCAGAAACACCTTCCAAAGCCCGTTACCTCTTGGACATGATGCTCCTCTTGTAGACGGCGAGATGGTCAAGGGCGATGCCGGTGCCTTTGACTACGCACAACAGCGGCTCTTCGGCTATGTGGGCGGGCACGCCTGTTTCCTGAAATATGAGGGTAT
>CAYIBQ010000057.1:0-4112 GCA_964361695.1 uncultured Candidatus Saccharibacteria bacterium
TGTAACCATAAGGATATTCTGGCATCCTTTGGTTACGAATCCAACTAATTACCTTGTTTTTTTTGGTATTGTGCCTGCACGCGCTGAAGATCGGCTTCGACAACCGCCATGTCAGACGCGCGAGCGGCGATATCGTCCGCAGTAGCTCCCGCCTCCTCTAATTCAAGATTCTTTTTGGCCGTCGTGAGAGAAGCCACGGCATTGGTATAGATGGTGCGCGCCGAAGTAAGTCCTGCGGCCGCGGTGTTGACGTTGGCGCGTCCGGTTATAATGTCGGTGCGATACCCGTCAATCACGGTCTGCGAAAAACTGGCCGTCGGCGTCAGAATATTTACCACGAGCGCAACATTGTCCAAAAATCCGGCCACTGTGGCGAGATTTTTTGCGGCGGTTTCGGCAGACGCCACGATGACCCCTTCTCCCTGCGGAGACAAGGCGCCGACATCCGCCTGCCATATCTGCAAAAGCCTTTCTATGACCACACGCGACATTTCAATGTCGCCTTTCAGGCGGCTGCCATAGGTTGAAAGATTGAGATGGGGGGACGCGGTACGCGAATTGCTCATAAACTGATCTACACGATGACGCACGGCATCATCGGATTGAGTGTACGCCGTACGTCCTGCATCGGTGAGCGCACGATATGCGGCATCCAATGCCGTTTCGGCACTGGCCATAATGGAGCGTGTAACGGCAATTTGTTCCAGCCGCGTGCCGTGGAGAAGCGACTCATATCGCGCACGCGCCGCAGAGAGCGCCGCGCGCTTTTGCTCCACTTCGGCCGCAAGATCAGCATTGTCCACGCTCGCAAGGACCATGCCACGCGCTACGCGATCGCCCACCGTGACCCGTACTACCGAGATGCGTCCGCCGGCGCTGAAGGCCAGATCTACGCTTTGGACGGGCACGATCTTGCCCGATACGCTGATCTGCTGGAGGAATTCCGCAGGATGCACGGTCAGGGTATTGGCAGATCTTTCTCCAGAAGACCACCAAAAAAATGACGCTCCGGCGATCAGGCCGAGCGCTATGGTGCTGTACAGGAGGTGGGATGTGTGGGAAAAAAATCTCACGAGCAGTTGTGTAAACAGTTTATTGTTTTATATTTTTGACATTTTGTCAATGACTCGCCGCCAATATAAAAGGGCATGACGTGCATGCCCTAATAGAAAACGACTGTTCTCATTCCGCAGAAGACAGCAATGGTTTAGCAGCCAACGGCCGCGGCTTTTCCTGGTATCATCTAGGATGATACCATTTATCGTCTCGCCACTGCAGGAACGGCCCATCAATAATCTCCCCACATTTGCTACATACCGGAGGATGCACGAGTGGAGTCCCCAATTGCATATTTTTATCCTTTCCCAAAGTATTGCTTCTTTATATTATCACCTCATACCGGAGAACTCACAAGGTACGTTTATACCCACGACACATATAAATAGCAAAGACGCCATTTATTGCCGTTGCTTACGTTTTATTTCACCAAAATAATACTGACCCTTCGAGTAGGCACGGATGCTGTGGACGCAGGGCGCAAAGAGCGGCTTGGGCAAAGCATCCAAGGCATACCATCCCCACGATTCGCACTTGTCCGGCTCGCGCACGGCGGGCTCTCCGCTTTTCCAATCGGCAATCATGCCGATATACACATAATGGTGCGGGGGATACTCCGTGATGTTTGCGAGCACGCCGAAGCGTATGTTTTCTATCTCAATGCCGCTTTCTTCCCGCGTCTCTCGCCGTGCGCAATCTTCAAACGATTCTCCATGCTCCAGATGCCCGCCGGGAAACGCGTACTCCCCTTCCCCGTGCGATCCCTTGCGCTTGCCGAGCAGTATGTTCCCGTCTTTCAGTATCAGCACCCCGATGCCGACTTTCGGCTGTTGTATTTCCTTTTTTTCTCTCGGCTCAAATTGGATGACCTGAAATCCATGTTTGGCGACCTGTTCCTCCGACCAGAATGTCTGGCCTTTTGTTTTCAAAATATATGTCGCGGTCACATCCATTTTCCGTCCGGTATATTTCTGTGTGTCTTTGTCCCACTCCTCTAAAACTAACGTGTCTCCCTCGGACACGTCAAAATCTGCGAGCCGCAGTTCCAGCTTTTTCTTGCCTGCCGCAATCAGCTCAAAATATTCTTTCCAGACCTTTTTATGAATGATTGCCATAAGTTTTTCGCGCCCAAAACATTCTCACATTCTCAAGAATGTGAGAATGTTTTGGGCTCATATTTCCCCGTGTCGGTATTATAAGCAACAAGACCAAGCGTGAGCAAACGTCTGCGGACGGCTCCGGGCTGACGGCCGAAACGCGTTGCCATTGCCGCGGTTTTGTGGCCTTCATTGAAAAGCTCGCGGAGTCGGTCGTCGTCAGTATTACTCCACGGGCGATACGCATTGGGGTATCTTTCGCGGAGTCCCATGTATCCGTTTATACCGTTGCGGGGGTGCTGCGGCGCGAGATTTTTCGTCTCCCCAGCCGGATCCCCCGCTTCCGGCATCTTGCCGCCGCAGCGCCAGACAAACGTCGCATGCTTTGTCGCAATATCCTTTGGAGCCATCCCGCGCAATTTCTCCTCCGCTTTTTCAGACAGCAGCCGGAATCGCCGGTCTTTTTCCAAAATATCGTCGCTCACCATAAACGCGCGATCGTTGGCTCCCAAAAGATACAGACCTGAAAGCCGCCGCACGCGCGAGAGCGCGACGTACCCCTGCCCATACTCAAAGGCGTCTGAAAGATCCACGACCGCGGCATCCATGCTCATGCCCTGGCTTTTGTGGACCGTCATTGCCCACGCAAGGCGCAACGGCACTTGCGCCACGCGCGCCCGCGTGCGTCCGTTTTCTCCAATCGTCCACTCCATTGGTTTTATGGTAATACGGCCGCCCGCGCGCTTTTCCACCATCGGATAGCCGGTATCGCGGTCAAACGCATAAATCGTGCCCAGCGTTCCGTTGACAAAATTCCCCTGCGGGTGGTTTTTCGTGCACATCACCGTAGCGCCCTTTTTGAGTACCAGCACCTCGGGCGAGAGGCAGTTGCGCTTGAGCATATCCACGAGAATGCGCGACCCGAATGATTCCATCTGAAACGTAGATGGACTCCCCGGCAGGATATGCAGGCGTTCCTTGTTGATGCGATCTACGTCGGCATTGTGGGAAAAAAGTTTGGGTATGTCCGCGGGTACGGCCGCGATATCGCGCTTTTGCCCCAGCAAGAGATCACGGTGCGCCGCGCCGAAGCGGTTCGCGCGGATTGCCGCGAGTATGTCCAGATATGCCGGATCATCCTGTCGGTACTGTCCGGAGAGGTAGCAGACCACCGGATTGAGCGCAGTCCACGCGTCCGACGCATATGCAAAAGGTGCCTTTTTTTCGTCACGCGACACCGGCGGCAATTGGAAAAAGTCGCCGACAAGCACCACCTGCAGGCCACCGAACAGTATACCGCTCTCACGCCCGGCGCGGCACACCATATCCACCATAGCGAGCGTGGGGGCAGACAGCATGGACACCTCATCAATGATGAGCACACGTGCTGTTTCAAGCCGCTTTTTGATTTTTGTCCGGGCGGCAATCATCCCCGCCTCTTTTCCCGTCAGCCGCGTTGCAATGCCAATGCCGCTCCACGCGTGTATTGTCATGCCCCCGATGTGCGTTGCCGCAATGCCCGTGGATGCCGTAATCGCTGGCTCAATCCCGCATGAACGCACATATCGCACATATGCGTTCACCGTATGGCTCTTCCCCGCCCCGGGCTCGCCGGTCAAAAAAACATTCGCCCCGGTCTTCAAAATCTCCAGCGCTTCTTCCTGCGTCATATGCCGGAGATGTTCACATACTCCCTACTCGCTCCTGCAACATTGAATACTCAACACGAGTGCCTTGATGATATATCTTCACTTCATCCCGCAATCCCTTGACTTCTTGCAGCACCGTCTGAAACCCTTCGTACATTTCCTTGCGCACTGCACCGACTTCTCTTTCTATCTTCCCTTCCAGCCGTTGCTCCACGTCCCGCAACCCCGTTTGGGTCATCTCCGCCAATTGTTCAATGAGATAGTTTCAAAACACTCTTTTTTGGGCTAATATATGGACAGAAGCATTAAC
>CAYIBQ010000058.1:0-3949 GCA_964361695.1 uncultured Candidatus Saccharibacteria bacterium
TTGTCCGCGTTCTTATATTCTATGCGGTCAAAACTTTTCAGCACATTGCTCTTATGCTCCTCAAGCATATCAGACGGTAGGCGGCCGGGACTATCAAGATCGGTCAAACGCGGATTTATCTGAGTTTTATTTTTTAGTTGAGCTGTTGCATTGAGACCTTCAGCCCATGTTTCGACACAAGCTCTTATCGTTTCCCCATATGCTTCGGTTACTACATTCTCATCAAAGTCATAGCCGCGGGCATGGAGTATTCTTTTCAACATTGCGATCGCTTCTGCCTCATCAAAAATGTTCAAATCATCACTGAGAACCACCAACCTGTCCTTTAATATCTCTCGTAGTTCTTTGAGTTTATTGACATAAAGTTTACTTAACCCGACATCGGATCGTAATTCCGATTTGCCTGTATGAGTAAAGGCAACCATTATTTCATCATTTTTAAATTCCTTGCTATGCTCAATATATTTATCTAACAAAGCGGCAAATTCTGGCGTTTTTTCTCGTCCTTTTTCACCCTGCTCATAGACCGATGGGTCGGTAAGGAAACCGGGGTGGATCAAAAGGTCTATTTTAGAAACATGAATTTTCTCGTTGCCTTCTATTTTGAAATTTTCAGATGCCATATAGTTTCACTTCACGGTACATCTTAGTTTTATTTTCTCTTCGCATCAATTTTTTCCATGCCGCCCATATATTTTTGCAGTACTTCGGGAATCGCGACGGAGCCGTCTGCCTGTTGATAGTTTTCCAGTACGGCAATGGGTGCGCGCGATGTTGCGAGTGCCGTGCCGTTGATGGTGTGGGCGACCGCAATACTGCCGTCTGGGGTACGGTATCGTATATCCAGATTTCGCGCTTGATAGTCCGTGGTGTTGGATGTGCTGGTTACCTCGCCCCAGTCGTCTCTGCCCGGCATCCACGCTTCCAAATCAAATTTGCGGACGGCCTGTGCGCCCAAGTCCCCTGCACACATGTCCAGCACGCGATATGGTATGCCCAGCATCTGCCACATCTGTTCTTCCAGATCCAGGAATTGCATATGTATTTCTTTGGACGTCTCGGGCGTTGCAAACGCAAACATTTCCACCTTGGAGAATTGATGCACCCGATACAGGCCTTTTGAATATTTGCCGTAGGCGCCATCCTCCCTCCGGAAACAATGCGAGTATCCGGCGTAGCGGAGGGGCAGTGATACCACATCCAGTATCTCTCCTGCGTGCAATCCGGCGAGTGTGATCTCGGCGGTCGCGATAAGTCCCAGATCGCTGTCCGCGATCTCATACGTCTGTGCCTCCGGCCCGCGCGGCAGATAACCGGTGCCGAGATAGAATTTTTTATAGGCAAGATCCGGGGTGAGTACCGGCGTAAATCCCCGTCCCCGCAAAAAGTCAATGGCAAAGCGCACGAGCGCCAATTCCAGCAGTACGCCCTCGTTTTTCAGATAATAAAATCCCGATCCCGCGACTTTGGCGCCGCGTTCAAAATCAAAAATATCAAGCGCCGTCCCGATGGCGAGATGATCGCGCAGCTCAAAATCAAACTGCGGTCTCTCCCCGACTTCACGCAGAACTTTGTTATCCTTTTCACTCGCGCCGTCCGGTGCTTCGGGGTCGGTCATATTGGGCAACTGATGCAGTAGTGCCGCGAACTCTTCCCCTGCCTGCTGTGCAGATGCTTCCAGTACTCCGAGGTGTTTCTTCAGTTCTTTTGACTGTATGATTTTTTCTTGTCGCTCATCCCCGACCGCCGATGCTATGCTTTCGGACAACTCATTGTGCCGCGCGCGCAGGTCATCTCCTTCCTTGATCATAGCGCGCCGTTTTTCATCCGCAGAGAGCAGTGCCGCCATATCAAAATCCGAGCCGCGCTTCTTGAGCGACGCCTTCACTTCATCCTGATGCTCACGCACCCATTTTATATCAAGCATACGCTTTGAAATAATGCGCTAAGATTCTGTATTCTTCCTCATTTCCAAAATCAGAGCGTTTCAGAATATATTTTTTCGGATCAATCCACTCGTATGACTCGTGCTCGTGCGAAAGCGTGATGCCGCCCGATACCCACCGTGCCTGATATACGGCTAAAAACACAAACCTCGGATGCGCGCCTTTCTGACGACGCACCCTGCGAAAATGAAAAAGTGGTTTTCCGAGCGTGTATTTTACTCTACGTCCCAACTCTTCGCGCACTTCCCTGGCAATTATTTTTTCAATCGGCGTCTGATACTCAACATTATCTATCCTGCCGCCGGGAAGATCCAACCCCTTATCATCACGCAGTAACAACACCTTACCTCTTTTGTAAAGCAATATCTTCAACCCAACCTGAAATATGCCGTAATCCCGCTTCATGTTTTTGGCCGCAAAGTCGGAAACAGGACGACCTCGCGGATATTTTTTACCCCTCCAAACAGCATGGCTACGCGATCAATGCCGACGCCGAGTCCGGCTGCCGGCGGCATGCCGTATTCCATTGCTTCAAGAAATTCCTCGTCCACGCGCATGGCCTCCTCGTCGCCGCCCTCGCGTTCCCGCTCCTGTGCTATAAACCTCTCGCGCTGGTCTATGGGGTCGTTGAGCTCGGCCCAGCCATTGGTCATTTCAAGACCGCCGACAATCAGTTGAAGACGCCGCACTTCATCGGGCTTTTTCTGACGTTTAGCAAGAGGCGAGATGTCTAGCGGATGGTCTGTAATGAATGTCGGCTGTACCAAATACGGACGGCATATTTTCTTGTAAATCTCGTCAGCGATCTTTCCCTTGGATTCATGCGGCTTGGCATCCACGCCCAACTGCCGTGCGCGCGCGACCAACGCTTCCCGCGTCTCTCCATCATAATCGGATACAAGAGCATAGCGCGCCAGCACATCCTTAAAACTGATCCGCACAAATGGTTTTTTGAAGGTGATCGTTTTGTCGTCCACGGTAATCGTTCCTTTTGTCCCCAATTCCTTGCCCAATGCCATGAATAAATCCTCCACAAACCCCATCATATCTTCTTCATCCCAGTAAGACGCGTAGGATTCAAGCATGGTAAATTCGGGGTTGTGCGTCGCGTCAATCCCTTCATTGCGGAAACATTTGCCGATCTCAAATACGCGCTCCATGCCGCCGACCAATAGGCGCTTGAGGTACAGTTCGGGTGCTATGCGCAGATAAAAATCAGTAGCAAGCGCGTTGTGATGCGTGGTGAAGGGCTTGGCAATGGTGCCGCCGGGGATCGGATGCAACATAGGTGTCTCCACCTCAACAAATCCTTTTTTCTCGTGAAAGTCCCGTATCGTTTTGATGAGGCGTGAGCGCATAACAAACCGATCACGCACGCTCTCGTTCATCACGAGATCCAAGAAACGTTTGCGGAAGCGCTCTTCGGTATCCTGCAATCCGTGCCATTTTTCCGGAAGCGGCAGGAGTGATTTAGCGAGCATGGCCCACCGCGATACTTCAATCGTCTCTTCCTCTTTTTTGGTTTTGAATAGTATACCCTCGGCCTCAATAATATCGCCGATGTCCAGAACTTCTTCGGCGCGATCATATGCTCCGCCCAGAATGTCTTTTTTCAGATACGCCTGCATCCTGGCGGTGCCGTCAAATATATCCAAAAACATAGAACCGCCATGCTCGCGGCGCGCCATCACGCGCCCCGCGGCAACCACGGTTTTTTTGGCGCTTGAGAGCGCCGTAAACTTTTTGCGCAGATCAGCGATCGCATGCGTCCGTTGCGTGCTTGCCGGATACGGATCCGTGCCGTCTGCTTTTAATTTCTGTAGTTTCTCCAGCCGCTCTGCGCGGATGTCTTCAAGCGCCATAACGACTCAATCATACGGCACGCCTGTATAGCCGTAAACTTGACACTTTATATTATATGATGTATCATTGGGGTACGACAGTACTTCCGACATTCAGCCCCTCATTGCATGAACCGCCCATCAGGCGGATTTTTCATTTCT
>CAYIBQ010000059.1:0-3903 GCA_964361695.1 uncultured Candidatus Saccharibacteria bacterium
CTATTTTTAACCATCTATTTTGGTTACGTTTCCCACTAATTACCAAAAACAATTATCACCGCGCCTTTTGCGGGCATCATAACACGGATGGATGCTAAAGTTGGGGGAAGCATCGGGGCCAACGCATCGGCTATCTCTCTCATCAGCGACGAAGTATTGCAGATTGAAAGCTTTGTCCCCGAGATACAAGCGCCTTTGCTGAAAGCGGGGGACGAGGCCGTGGCAGTGTTGGATGCCTATGGATCAGCGCCGTTTCCCGCGCGGGTGGTATCGGTTGATCCTGCGGAAACCATGCGCGATGGTGTTGCGACCTATCGCGCGGTGCTTCAGTTTGCGGACCGCGACGAACGGGTGCGTCCGGGCATGACTGCGCAAGTAATCATTACGACAGAGAAAAAATCCAATGTCATCGCGGTGCCGCAGGGGGTGGTGATCTATCGTGATGCAAAGAAGCTGGTGCGCGTTCGCGAGGGGGAAGACACCACGGAGCATGAAGTGCAAACCGGAAGCATATCGTCACGCGGTACCATAGAGATAACCGCAGGCCTGAAAGACGGGGACGTGGTTGTGCTTGTCGAGGAGGAATAGGGACGGGTATGTTCGCACGCCTCGCATTGAATGCCCAGATCGGATGGTTCCTGGCGCTGCGTGCCATACGGCACGCGAGCCGGTGGACGACGGGACTTATTATCTTTGTCATGGCGCTCACGTTTCTCAACCTCGTGGTCGTCAGCGGCATTCTCGTAGGATTGATTCAAGAATCGGTAGAGGCGCATCGCCGACAGTATACGAGCGATATCATCCTTTCCAGCCACAATGACAAGACATATATAGAAAACAGTCCTTCGGTCATTGCAATAGTCAGGGGATTGCCGGAAACGGAGTCAGCGACCCCGCGATATCGTGCGGGCGGCATGCTGGAAGCGAATTATAAAACGCGCACACAAGGGGAGAAAGCAAACACTGCGCAGGCACAGATCATCGGCATTGATCCGCATGCGGAAGACGCGGTTACCGAGATATCAAAAAGTGTCGTCGAAGGCGCGTATCTCCTCCCTGGCGACTATGACCAGATTCTCATCGGATCATTTTTGTTGCGCCAGTACGTGCCGGTGGACAATCCTGGTCTTGCGACGCTTGATAATGTAGAACCCGGAACGCGGATACGCCTTGATATCCAGGGAGTGCGGCGTGAAGTGATAGTCAAAGGAATTTTGAAAAGCAAAGTACAGGACATCAGCCGCAATGCCTACATGGTTGACGGCCAGTTGCGCACCATGATCGGCCGCGGCGACGGCAATGTCGCGGAAATCGCGGTCAAACTCAAGTCCGATGCTGATCCGCTTGCCGTGCGCGCGGCCTTGGTGCGCCTCGGTGTTGACCATGTAGCCAAAGTACAGACCTATGCCGACGCACAGCCCCAGTTTTTGAAAGACATTGTGAGCATGTTTTCCACGCTGGGCAATGTCCTGGGCTCTATCGGCCTGGTCGTCGCATCCATCACCATTTTTATCGTTGTATTTATCAACGCGATCACGCGCCGCAAATTCATCGGCATTCTCAAGGGCATCGGCATCAACGGGGCGGCGATAGAGCTGTCTTATATTTTCCAATCCATAGGGTATGCGCTTGCCGGCTCCGCGATCGGTCTTGCGCTGTTGTACGGGCTTCTCGTCCCTATGCTCAAAGCGCATCCGATTGATTTCCCATTCAGCGACGGCATTTTGGTAGCGCCCGTGGGAGAGACCCTGGTGCGCGTGATCCTGCTCATTGCGGCAACCGTGCTTGCCGGATACGCGCCAGCGCGCATGATCGTGCGGAAAAACACACTGGATTCCATTCTGGGAAGAAATTGATTTTGTCGTCGTCCTATGATTGAAACGCGCAATCTTATAAAAACATTCAAAGACGGCGAGCGGGAAACGCGCGTACTCAAGGGTATTGATTTTTCCGCGACCGACGGCGAATTTATCGCCATCATGGGGCGATCGGGCGCTGGCAAAAGCACGTTGTTGTACCAGATGAGCTTACTGGATGATCCTACGTCAGGGGAGATCGTGATTGCCGGACACGACACGCATACGATGAGTCCGGAAGAAAAAATAGCGTTTCGTCTCACGCAGTGCGGCTATGTGTTTCAGGATTATGCCCTGCTCCCCGAACTCACGGCTTTGGAAAATGCGGCCTTGCCACTCCTGATGCAGGGCATCGCGAGAGAACGGGCGTATGCCATGGCGTGCTCGGCCTTGGCGCGCATGCGCTTGTCGCACCGTCTTGCATCGCGCCCCAGTCATTTGTCCGGCGGAGAACAACAGCGCGCATCCATCGCCCGCGCGGTGGCGCATCACCCTCGCATCCTGTTTGCCGACGAGCCCACGGCCAACCTGGACAACGAATCATCGGACATTGTTATGGCTATCTTTAAAGACCTCCATGCCGAAGGGCAGACCATTATCATGGTGACGCACGAGGAACAGTATGCGTGGCTTGCCCAGCGTACCGTCATTCTTGACGACGGCAAAATTGTCGCCGTGAAAGACAACCTTCATGACCAAAGGATTCGATCAGTAGAATACTAAAAAACAGGCATTGCATTTCGCAACTCACCGAGCGCCGCCGGTGTCTTTTTTCGGTGGCTAGAGCGCGGCAGTAGACGCAGAAGGCATAACATGGTATAGATTTTAATCAGGCTCTGTTCTATTATACCTATAGCCATTGAAACCATTGAGGGGAGACTGGCATGAGCGAACGCCACGACTCAATTATCGGAGACAGCCAGGGAATCCGTGAAGCACGTAGCGCTGTCGAGAGATTTGCCACGTATCCTACTCCGGTTGTGCTTTACGGAGAGACCGGAACAGGGAAAGAACTTTTTGCCCGACTCCTCCATTTGCTCAGTCCGAGGAATAATGGGAGATTCGTTGCAGTGAACTGCGCCTCAATCCCGGAAACACTGATCGAAAGCGAACTATTCGGGTATGAACGAGGCGCGTTTACCGGCGCCGAACAAAGGCGAATAGGTCTCTGGGAGAGTGCAAACAGAGGTGCGCTCTTTCTTGACGAGGTGGGAGACCTCTCATCTCTGGCCCAAACGAAAGTCTTGCGCACACTGCAAGAGCGCCTGATCAGGCGGGTCGGCGGCACGGAGGATATCCCCGTTGACGCACGAATCATTGCGGCAACCCACGTCAACCTCTCGGAAGGGGTCAAGGCCGGAACATTCCGGAAAGATTTATATTATCGCCTTCACATCCTCCATGTGACCATTCCCCCGCTTCGCGAACGTAGGGATGATATCTTGCTTATACTTGACTACCTTATACGCAAGCTATGCGAGGATTGGAACCTTGGCAGGCCGCCGAGTGTCTCCCAGGGAGCGAAAAATAAATTACTTGTCTATCCTTGGCCGGGCAATGTCCGAGAGCTCGAGAACGTGGCGACACGCACATTGAGCATGAGTCCGGGAGCACGGGAGTTGCGCGCCGATGATTTCCAACTTTTAGAATCAGAGATGGCAATTCCTCCGGATGTTCTTCCTATTTTTGTTGCGAAGGGCACCCTCCACCATATGCGGATGCAAGCTGAAGCCGCGATGGTACGATGGGCGCTCGCTGAATCGGACGAAAACCAGACCATTGCGGCCCAACGCCTTGGCGTGCATCGCAATACGCTGATCGAAAAGATGCGTGGGTTCCGCACAGAGGGCTATTGAGACGCTGATCATCTCTCATCAAAACAACGCCTCATCCTCCGATGAGGCGTTCACCTGTATAACGCTCTCCGTCGCATGAGATCCTACCCACGATAAAAAGTCGGCTTGAACCCCCAACTCGCGGAGCGAGTAGCAACGGTTTCGTTCAAAAATGACTGGCAAATCCTCGCCAAATTCAATGCCGAGCGGCG
>CAYIBQ010000060.1:0-2249 GCA_964361695.1 uncultured Candidatus Saccharibacteria bacterium
ATGCCGCAACTGCAGCAATAATTCTGACTGCACTCATTGGAGGACTTGATAGTCCTGTGTGTAAGATGCGTCCTCCAATAACAAGCAATGCTATCCCTGCAATAAAGTATCCTGCAGGAGTTTGGAACATTGCGGATCTCCTTCTTGCTAATACCAGTACAAGCTGGGCTTACTCTCTCACAAATAGCTCTCTCATCTCAAAAATCAGAGAGTGAGATGGAAGCGAATCCATTATAGTGCCTCCTTCACGTACTTGTCAAAAAACTGGAGCGCTCTGTCGGCTGCGGTCTGCCACGCATCGGCAAATTCGTGACCTTCTCCCGGATACGTGAAGAGCTCGGCTTTTTTATTGAGCGCCGTGAGACGCTGAAACATGGTTTCTGAAAATGCGGTGGGGACATCGCGATCGGCAGCGCCGTGGTGCAACTGCACGGGCGTCTGCACATCCTGAAAATAGGTGATCGGCGATATGCGGCGATAGATGTCGCTACTCTCCGCGCCATACGTCTCGTACAGCCAGGCAATCTCTTCATCCGTGAGTTCATAAAAATTTTCCTCCGCATCCGCGCTGATGGAGGCAAACAGCACATACGCACGGATGTCGGACGAGAGTGTCATCACCCGTGCGGCTATACCCCCGCCCATGCTGTGCCCCCACATGCCGATGCGGTTTTTATCCATCAGAGGACCCTCATAATCTTTCACCGCATCAATAAGCGCCATGACATCCTGGGTATAGCCGACATAGAAGTCGTGATGCGCGGATGCCGCGGAAGCATACCCTACTTCCGCGGGGCTGGAACTCGCGTGTCCGCGATAATCAGGATGGAGCGTGACATATCCATTCCTGGCAAAAAAATCCTGTTCGCGTTTTGACCCACGGCCCGATGTATATATCGCAAGATCAATAAGGCCGTGATTGAGTATGAGTACTGGAAATCCGCCGTCGGGTACCGGCCCTGCGGGCACGTTCATGATACCCGTAAGCGTAAGGCCGCCTGATGTATAGGTGATGGGGAATTTTTGGTATGCGCCTCCGACAGTCGCGGCCTCTCCAATGCGAAAATCCCGCCCCCGCGTCGGGTTTTGGCGCAATGCGGGAATAGTAAACTCTTCGCCCGGAGTCGGGGGTATACTCATAGCACTTTGAGGTGCGCCTGTCGCACGAACCCCACTGATGCGGACCCGATCGCCTATTTTTATGCCATGTTTCCGGGCAAAGCCCGCGCGCGTCTCAAGCACGAAATCTGCCAGTCCGTCAGGACGATACACCGGCAACGCGGCATCGGCAGTGCCGGACATCGGCGCCGGAGCGCTTTCTTCTATATCCGAAATCGTATTGTTCTTGATCCAAAAAATGTCTATGGGAAACTCCATGTCTTTCATCCAGATTGCATAGTAATCAGGACCGTCAAAGATAAAGAGCATGGCTTCGTTTTCAGCCAGCGACTCGCGCCCCGAAAGGCCGCGCGCCCACGCCGTGCGATGTGAGGCGACTTCTGCCATGAGAGCTACGCCCTGTATCTCCACCGTAACAAATTCTTTTTCCTTGTGCATAAAAAATGCAAAAAACGCTCCGATCGCAAGACCGCAGAGCGCTAGAGAAATCAGGATACTCATTCGGACTGACCGCATAGGACGCTGATGCTACCGTTCACAGACGGCGCGATACATCTCTATGAGTATATCTGTCCCTCATGCCCTCCGCAAGCGGACAATAAAAAATCGCCGGGCTATGCCCGGCGATTTTTTGTAGCCGCTATCGCCTGCTCCAATTTTTGTACGATATCTTCAACAGAGAACCCGTACGTCTCAAAATCGCCGAGCGTGCGTGCAGAGTGCAGTCCCCGCGCGTCCGCGCGGTGATCTCCTCGTTCATGAAAATCAGATCCGCCGGTGCGGAGCAATGCATATTTTCCCGCAAGCGCGTATAAGAATTCTGCATCATCTTCGGTGTGCGCGGGGCTGAACACTTCCACCCCTTCAATACCCCACCCGATCAGTTCTTTGAGAAACCGCTCCAGCCCCTCATGGTTTCCCTGAAAATGAATGGCGGGATGCGACCATACGGCAACGCCGCCGGCGGCGTGGATGAGTGCGATCGCGTCTTGCGCCGAAATGTGCGCGCGCGAAACGTAATATGGACTGTCGTCCGTAAGGAATTTTTCTATAAAATCATGGGTGGTCGCGGCACCTCCCAGCTTTTCTTTATTTTCGGGCCTGCCTAGGATCGCGCGGGCAATGTGGGG
>CAYIBQ010000060.1:2349-3872 GCA_964361695.1 uncultured Candidatus Saccharibacteria bacterium
AGATCAAATGACTGTGCCATATGCTACATCTCAAATATCAGCGTGGTTTCAAACAGGCCGGTATCAGGATTCTTTTTTACGTCCACATCGGCATATGACACCGCGCATATCTCTGCCGCCGGCTCTTCCACACTGGTGCCCGTCACTTCCGCGTGAAGGAAATTTTCGCCGAACGTACGGAATACGCCCTGGGTAAAAACCGCACCGTGCGTATCCTGCTCGGCAAGAATCTGGGATATAAATTCCACGAGGAGCGATGAGATATCGACCGCGTGGACCGTGATCTCGCGTTTTATTTTCTTTCCCGACGAGGACATCGCCCCTGCATCGGGCGCTACAAATGACGCCATGCCAGCCAACGCATTCCGAAAAAGCTCCTGAACCGTGCGCCCACGGACTAAGAGGTGGGTATCTCTATCCTGCGGCACTATTTCAAATTCCTGATAGTTTTTCATGGCTTTGTTTCAGCGGGGGGCAAGCCGTCGTTGAGCGCTTCACGCACGACCCTGCGATCGTCCCACGAAAGTTTACTCCCCTTGGGGCCCATAATCCAGAGCTCTGCCCCCTTTCCCGTGATCACCACGGTGTCTCCGGCACGGGCACGAGTGATGGCCGCACGGATTGCAGTGCCCCGATCAATGATTTTCTCAAAATTTTTGGAGATGCCTCGGCCTATTTCGCCCACAATCGCCTCCGGGTCTTCGTCATACGGGTCTTCGTTGGTCAGGATGATATCATCGCAGTAGCGCTCTGCGATCGCTCCGAATGCCGGACGCTTCCAGGTATCTCTTCCGCCACCCGCGGCTCCCAGCACACAGATGAGTTTTCCTTTTCTTTTTTTTGGGATTTGGGATTTGGGATTTGGGATTTGCCTCAAAAATGTGTACACATTTTTGAGGGAGTCCGGCGTGTGCGCATAATCAACCACGACAGCAACCGGACTCCGCGCCACAAATTCCATGCGGCCAGGCACTCCCGCGACCCGCACCACCGCATCGGCAATACGCTCCAATGCAATGCCCTCGCTCAAGCCAACCGCGACCGCCGCAAGGATATTGTAGAAATTAAACATGCCCAGAAGCGGCGAGCGCACGGCAACACCGGCAACGGCAAAGCCGATACCATCAGCTCCGATCACCACATCCGATATTTTCCACTGCTTGGCGCCGATTACGATCGCATCTTTGCCATAAAAAATCTTATGCGCAGACGTTGCCGCGGAGAACCTGGCACTGTGCGGATCATCACGATTGATCACCGCAGCACCCCCTTTGGGTAGGCGCCAAAATAAATCCAGCTTTGCCCGCAGGTATGGCTCAAATCCGCCGTGCGATTCTATATGCTCGGGCGCTATGTTCGTCATGACAGCGCCGGAAAACGGAATGGCGCGATGCCGGAACTGGACAATACCCTGACTGGTGACTTCCAGCACCGCATAGCGGCATCCCGCATTGCTCGCTTGCCGCAAAAGCCGTTGGACAAAAAAGCGTCCGGGCATGGTCATCTTGAGCGCGTTGGGCGTT
>CAYIBQ010000061.1:0-3742 GCA_964361695.1 uncultured Candidatus Saccharibacteria bacterium
CGGCCGCCTTCCGGCTCTTCAATCTTCAGGTTCACGCGGGCATTGTTTTTGATACCCACGACCCGCAGGAGAGAGCGGATGGCCTTGGCCGTCTGCCCGTTCCTGCCGATGATCTTGCCCATATCATTGGGGTCAACCGTCAGCATAAGGAGTACGCCCATCTCGTCAACCTTGCGATCGGTTTTCACCGCATCGGGGTTGTCTACCAGCGCTCTGACTGTGAAATCCAGAAATGCCTGGTCACTTGGCATGTTGTCCATCATACGGCAAATCGCTCATCGCATATCATCTCTTCGTTGCAAACGACGCGGCAATAGCAATGGCGTTTTGCGATTTCGGCTGTTCGACCTTTCTGTCTCGCTGTATATCAATGCTCTTATGTATACTCTCTTTCGGCAAAAAAGCCAATCCCTACTTTTCCGGCGTCCTTGTCGCCTGCCTCACCCGCACGACATTTATTTTCTTTCCCTGGGCAACGCCTTTGGCAATCAGGAGATTATGCACCGTCGCCGATGCCTTGGCGCCCTTGGACAGCCAGTGCAAAATGCGCTCGCTTTTGAGCACGGTGGATTTGGTCTTGGGGTGATGCGAGCCCAGAATCTCAAGCTCGCCCGACTTGGGCTTGCTCCGCCGCTCCGCCAAAACAATCCGAAAACTCGGATCATTCCGCCGTCCCGTCCTCTGAAACCGTATAGTCAACATGCAAAAAATATAGTATACCAGGCCAAAAAAGTCAATGTGCTTGCTCTTTTCTTAAAGAAGGTCTACAAATGGAGCGGGTTCGCTACTTCTTCTCTTGAGACACAAAGGAAACTGTCTATGCTTTTCCGTAATGATCCCGATGGATTTGAGCATACACGACGGTATGCATTTGAGGCCATAGTAGCCCTATTCGTAGGGCTGCTTTATACGGAGATAAAAGGATCTTTTTGGTACGGTTTACTCGTAGGCATCCTCATTGGATGCGGTCCATACGTTTTCCTCATAATTATTGACCGCACCATCGGACTGTGCACCTCACGATTTCGACGTAAACCATAATTCATCCGCCTGCCCCGCGACTTCACCGTCTCGGGGCATTTTCTTTTCTCCGCCAAAATGTGAAAAAGATATGCGATAGCATAAGTTTTTTATATTTCAAGAAAGAGAGAAAAAATCTTTTGCATCACTGTCCGTATCCAAGAGATTGGTTTCAATGAAACGGACGGAATGTCCGATGTCGTACAGATTGCGGAGAAACGCCACTTCTTCCCGGCAGGGGTAGGGAAAGACAAACGTGCTCTTCTGCAACGGATAAAAACCCATCCGCTTGAGGGACTGACGCATCCCCTCCCGTGCCCATTTGTTCCGTTCGGGAATATCAAACAGCACGACGCGCCAGATGCCGTCCCATTGCTCCTGCGGCGCGATCCGCAAATCCCCCAGTGCCCGTTTGACTACCTGTATTTTCCCCATTTCAGTAAGCCGTATCTCCATGCATCCCTCATCATCCTTTACCGCCTCAACGTAGCCACGCTGACGGAAAGCATAGAGCTGTGCCATAAAGTCCTTTTTTCTGAAATACCGCCTGTGCCTCCCCAAACGCCCGAAGGCGGAAAGCACGTTCGGTGCCACTGCGCTGACGAAGACGACACCGCACAGAGCCGCTATGCCGAGGAGAGTAAATCCCAGTGTTATGCCTGCCTGTTGCGCTGTGTCGTACCGTTTGCGCTTTCTCTGATCTCGTGCAACCTCTTTTTCTATCTCCTCCCATTCTTTTTTCAAATGGGCGAGGAGAACGTCGCGATTCCCCCTAATGCCAATCACGCGTTGGAAAAGTTTCTTCTCATATTTCCTCTTTCGCAATTTTTTCATCATTGCCATATGATACAAAATCTACAAAAAATATGCTATAGCATATTTTTTGTAGATTTTAATGGTTGGTGTATTCTTCGGCTTCTTCCAGTTTGAGGGACAGGAGACGGGAGACGCCGTCGTCGCCCATGGTGACGCCGTAGAGTACGCCTGCTGATTTCATGGTCTCGCGGTTGTGGGTCACCACGATGAGCTGGGTTTTTTTGGCGAGTTCCTTCATGATCGCGGCATAGCGCTGGGAATTGGCCTCGTCCAGGGCGGCATCGGTCTCGTCCAGGATAAGAAACGGCGGGGGATTCACCGCGGTGATGGCAAAGAGAAGGGCTATGGCCGTGAGCGCGCGCTCGCCGCCAGAGAGCATGGCAAGCGAGTGAATCCTTTTTCGCGGCAAGTCCACTTCTATCTCAATCCCCTCTTCTTTTTCCATTTTTTCTTCTGCTCCGTCCTCATCTTCCGCCGGACTGCGCGGCTCTATGGTTATGATGCGCAGTTTCCCCGTGCCGCCGCCGAATACAATGCGGAAATATTCGTGAAAAGCATCTTTTATTTTTCCGAATCCGTCTTTGAAGTCCTGCGCAATGCGCATATCCAACTCTTTGATCAGATCGCCGAGCGATACTGCGGCACGCGCCACATCTTCGCGTTCAGCCGTAAGAAACGTATGGCGTGCTTCAGTTTCTTCGTATTCTTTTACCACACCCGCATCTATACCGCCCGCTTCCTCCAGTTTTACACGGTTGCGCTCAATGCGGCGGTATAATTCTTCCTGCGTTACACCCTGCCACTGACTAAAGAGGGCCGCGTCATCAGGCAGGTCCTCGCGAACTCCTCCCTCAATTATATATTTCAGGCGGCGGCTACGTTCTTCTATTTTTTCTTCGTCAAATTTCAACCGATCAAGAGCCAGCACAACTTCGCGCTCCTCATCCTGGCGCAGACGAAGCCCGCGCTCCAACGCGCGCAGGCGCTCGTGCTGTGCTTGCATACCCTCGTTCGCTTTCCGAAGCACTTCTTCATCTACGCCCGTGGCCTGTATGATGTGTTCCAACTCCACACCGAGCACGCGGATCGTCTGTTCCAGTTCTTCCGCCCGGGTGTCCGTTTCTGTGGCAGGGACCGACGCGGGAGGCGCATGGACATGTCTGGTTTTGAGCAGTGCGTCTACTGCTAATTCTACTTGTTCCATCAGCAGAAAAAAACGCGACCGTATGATTTCTATATCATCCTGCTCGCGGACCAGGGCGCGCAAACGCCCGAGCAGGCCGCGCAGGGTCTCGTCATTACCTATCGATGCGGGCGCGTGTCCCGCTACAGCACGGGGCATCATATGCGGCATATTGCTCATGGCTTCCAGCTTCCCTTCCAAGCGTCCGATTTCACGCTCCAATTCCTGGCGCCGCCGGGTGCCGTCTGCGATGCGCCGTTGGTACTCGGCATCAGGAGCCGTTGGCGCCTTTTCTGCATGCCGCACTTCGTCTGTCAGACGTGTTATATCAGCGCGTATTGCAGTTTGCTTTTCCACCAGAGGATTGCGGCGTGCGGTAAGCGCATGATACTCGGCGGCGATATCACGCTCCTCGCGCGTGACATATACGCGTTCCATATCTGCAAGCTCGCGACGGGTGCTTTCCCTCGCTTCGGCGCGTTTGACCTGGAGACGCAGAAATTTAAGATGAGGGGTGAGTTCGCGCAGTACCGCATCTGCTTGTTCCATGTTCCGCTGTGTTGCTTCCAGCTTTCGCTCGGCTTCATTTTTTTTCAACTGCCACACACGCAAACCCAGCGCTTCTTCCAGCATTTCACGGCGCGTCATAGGCGTGACAAGCAGAAGGCGGTCAACCTCTCCCTGACTGATGATGTTATGCTTCTGCTCCCCCAGCCCCATGCG
>CAYIBQ010000062.1:0-3712 GCA_964361695.1 uncultured Candidatus Saccharibacteria bacterium
AGAAATTGTTGGGCTGGCGCGCCTGCGGGCATGGTATAAAAGTTATTCTCTCAACTTCTTTTCAATATCTAAGCTCCACGCGAGATCAACCAATTTTGACGCGGACAGTTTGGGAATGGAGGTAATAGACGTCTCATGTGTTTTGATCGTCTCTTTTTTTGCCGGGGGCTTCGGCTCCTCCCTTCGCCAGATATACAGGCGCGGGCGCACCAGATACAGGATAGCGTTTTTCAGGAGGAGCGGGAATGGCTGTTCGTTTACCTTGAGGAAGGCGAGGGATCCGGCGAGGGTGCCCGCGAGAACCGCGGTCAGGAAAAACAAGAATGTTTGCAGAAATGTGTACGCGGCGAGGATCAGTCCTGCACCCATCGCGATATACAAAAACTGCTTGATCGTGAACGGGCCGATCACTTTGTCCTCTATGGTAATAAATTGTGGCACCTGAAATTGCTTCATACCTCTTTGCTCTGGGGAATTACTATAGAGGTTTCGCCTCTATAGTAATTATTCAACGGGTTCGCGATATGGGTCCGAACCGCTCCATGGCTTAACTTTTGGTGTGCTGCTGGGGGCGACTGGCGCTGGCGGTTTGGATGGTGTTTGCGGGCGCAGATCAATCGTCCCGCTACCAATGTTGCCTAGCGTTGAGCGCATAATACCCGTGCTCAACGCAGAGGTTTCGCCTCCCGCGAGAGGCGAAACCTCGGTCTTCCCGCCCGTTGCATTCTGTCCCACTGGTTGTGCTGGCGGTGGAGCGGATGGCTTTTCTAACTGTGCCGGATTTGGCGGAGGATCTGGTAGTTTCTCTATTGGTTTGGGTGCGACAAGAGGGACAGGCCGCGGACTTGGAGACGGGGGCGGCATGAAATCAAGCTCTATCTCCTTACTTTTTCGCAGGTCAATGGGAGGCACTTTTGAGGGTGGGAAAACATGGGGAGAACTCTGGGGAAGACCAGGGGGTGGTACCTGTGGATATGGTGAGGACGGCGGTGGAAAAACGTCTTTTGGCGCTATGGTCTGACTATCGGGCGCCACTGGCGGCAGTGCCGATGGAGGAGGCATTATCCTTTTTTCCGCCACGACTTTTGCTACCTCTTCTTTGATAAGAAAATTCGCAGGCAGTACCGTCGGCGCTGGAGGTCTCTGTCCGCCAACATCCACGAGTGGCGGCTGTACTTCCGACTCTTGTTTCCTCAAATCAATGGGCGGAACTTTCGCCGTGCCTTGCGCGATATGCGTTGAGGAAGATCCGGGTGATGATGTTACCCCAGGCCGCGCAAACGGCCGCAAGTCAACTGCCGGCGGCTTTTGTATCGCTGATTCCCCGACATCTACCTGATGCGTTGACTTCAGAACTTCCCGCAGGGGAAAGAATATGCCGTGGTTGATGTCGGATGCGATTTTCTGCGCCGCATCGGTGGTGGTGCCCAGTCGTTCCGCGAGCAGGCCGACAAATTCATTCGGCCGCGTAAGTCCCAGGATGACCCTGCCGGTTTCTTCCGCGAGAAAACCGATACGCTCCACCGTAAGCCCGTTCTTTTTTCCGGTCTCAAAAATCTTGTCAGCCACATCCGTGCTGAACATGGCATCCTTGAGCGCGTCCGGCAGTTTCTCATATCGCTCCTGCAGTTCTTCTGTGGTGTATGTGCGGGGCATATGTACACACGATCAGTGTTATAATACGATACTGCTCTGCATGTTACCGTCCATATTACCGTAGACTCGGAAGTATGTCATGGAAGGATGTGCTTCAAAGGCACGCGCATTGCGGTGCACCTCTCACCACGGATATGCTCGCCGCTGGCGAGACGTCTGAAGACGTGATACAAGCTTACCCGAAACTCACCAAAGATGCGATTGGCGCGGCACTTCTTTTCGCCGCGAAAACAGCCGCGTGAGCGAGCGCGAAATGTCCTTTGTTGGTGCCTGAACCCAAGCACCAGATCGAGGCTCTTGACAAAAACTCGAGCAACTGCTACTGGTGTGGGGAGCGTACGGGTAATAAATTGGGGCCGATTCTTCACCAGCGGAGGATTTCTCATGGCAATATGCTATGGGTGTAACGGGACTGGTTCTGTAGAATGCAGACGTTGTTACGGGAGTGGCGATATAGTGTGCCCTAAGTGCAAAGGCGATGGCTCTACAAGAGGAAGACCTTGTATGACATGCAACATGGGCGGGCGCCGTAACTGCCCAAGTTGTGGTGGACACGGAACCGTACCACACCAACGTTGTGGCAGCACCGGTGATTTCACACCAAATCGCCGGTAGAGAGCATGTGCTAGCTGAAGGGGCGGGGGAATGAAAAACCCCTGCCCCCAACCCTCTTTCATGGGAAGAGAGGGAAAGAGGAAACCCCCACTTCGCGCGGGGGTTTGTCTTATTGGGTAGGAGTAGGATTGGCTCTTGCTCGACCGGTCTCCTACACGTCCCAAGCATCAAAACCCGGCAACCCGAACGCAATGGGTTTCAACTCCATTGCGACAAGATTTTGAAGCTCCCGCACATTTTCGTCTGCCAGCGGCCAAGACACACATTACTTTTTCGTTATAGTGATATTAATAATCACCGTTACTTCTGCGCCGGTGCCGTCGGCGATAGAAACATTGTGCGTGTATGTTCTGCCGGGCACCGCTGTGGAGTCCACATTGCCTACAATACGTCCCTCTTCTATCCGCAGACCAGGGGGCAAAGATCCGATACGCGGGGTCGCCGCGTACACACCGTCTCCTCCCGTAACGAGCGGCGTACTTGCGTATCCGGTCGTCCCTTCCTGTATAGCAAACCCGACCTGGGGATTTATTGCACGGAAAAGCGTAGTGGCGCTACCCGCGCTTGGTCGCGCGTAGTGCGGCGTGCTGAATGCCAATTCTTGTGCGAGGTTTGACCTGAAGTACTGTTTTTTTCTCTCGTCCATAATATCCCAAACATGCTGGCCTTCCGGCGACTCCAAGTGCGCTTGCATCTCTTGGGCGCGTATAGAGTTGGTCCGTCCCAGTTTCGTCAAATGATCGTTTGATCCGAGTTCTAGGAGCATATCCTGCATCAACTGTCCTTTGGTTACTTCCCTGCCGTCCGCAAGTTTTATCTTTGTATCGTCGCGGAAACTGTCCAGATCCATGCTTTCCATGTCTCCGGCGCGAATGGTTCGCTTCCACGCCAACCGATATGCCGCTTCCTCGCTACTGATTTCACGCGGGACATAGTCGCCCGTCGCTGAATCCCGCATGGTCTGATGCGCGCGTACATCTCCGATTTCCTTTTGAATATCCGCATCCGTATAGTCGTCAGGCCTGGTCACCAAGGGATTTGCGCGCTGAAATCCAGCGGCATCAAGATTGAGTTCTTTGAAAATCCGCTTTGCGTCTAACTGGTGCGTCTCGTTGTATCCATGCACGCCTGGTTGCGGACGTAGAGCTTTTTGGCTCTGGAGGTGTAGCATAGCACCCGCAATATCTGCCTTATTACGGATCTCACCCGAAGCGATCCCCTGCTGTATTTCAGCATTCGTCATACCGGATTCACGCATACGCTTTTGGGCATCCAAAATCTGTTGCCGACTTGCATAGGCGACACCCCGCAATGCTTTTGGCGCATATGATCTTCCAATGCTGGTCCGTAGTAACGGCACTCTGTTGATGCCCGCCAGTGTTTTTGTCGCCATCTTACCGAGTCCCGGTAGGGCGTGGCGCGCAAGAAACCCGGCGCCGAG
>CAYIBQ010000063.1:0-3609 GCA_964361695.1 uncultured Candidatus Saccharibacteria bacterium
TTCACGAAACAATATCGGAAAATGCCAGTAAAAACAAAACGACATGTCCAAGAGCGCATTGCCGTTTTCGGGCAAGACCCATTCAATCCCGCACTCCGCAATCACGCGCTTGGCGGGATGTTCCGAGGATATCGGAGCATTGACATAACAGGAGATACACGCGCAATCTATAAAGCGTTGGACGAGGACGTCGTGGAATTCGCGTACATCGGCACGCATCACGAATTGTACGGAACATAGCAAAGACACCGCCAGATACTAATTGGTTATGAAGGTAATAGTACAAAAATCTGGTAGTGATCTCCTCGTGCCTCTACCGCATGCGATGACGGAAAAGTTTAAATGGCGGCACGGCAGTCGTGTTGCGATACACATAAAAGATAGCAGGATATTCATTTCTCCGCTTTCAAATAAGAAATCCTCCTGACATGGAATACACGTATACCCGCCTCCCCAAATCGGAGATTGAGATTTTCGTATCCATCCCCTTTCCGGAGTTTGAGCCGCACGTGAAGCGCGCGGCGATTTTGATTTCAGAGCAGATAGAGATTGAGGGGTTCCGCAAAGGCAAAGCCCCGTATGACGTGGTAAACCGGCGGGTGGGCGAGAGTGCTATCTACGAGCGCGCCGCAGATGTAGGCGTGCGCGCGACTTACCCGGAGATTCTGTCGCGCATGGGTACAGCCGGCGACCTATCGCCGCGCAATCCCGTCATCGGCAAGCCTGAAATTACGGTCACCAAACTTGCCTCCGGCAATCCCCTGGAATACAAAGTACGCGCCGCGATTCTTCCCGATGTCACGCTCCCCGACTACAAAGCCCTTGCCCAAAAAGTGCTACAGGACCGGAAAGAACAGACCGTGACGGATGAAGAAGTTGCGGCCGCACTGGAGTGGTTGCGCGAATCGCGCACCACGCTCGTGACGGTTGGGCGTCCGGCGGCCCGTGGCGACCGCGTGGAAGTGGATTTTGACATACGCTCGGAGGGCGTAAAAATCGCAGACGGCACATCAACCAATCATCCCTTCACCCTGGGTCAGGGCAGATTTATCCCCGGCTTTGAGTCAGCCATAGAAGGCATGAAAAAAGACGAGGAAAAAAGTTTCTCGCTGACCGTACCCGCGGATTGGCGCGATGCCTCTTTTGCAGGCAAAACGCTGGACATCACTGCTGTCCTCAAGCTTGTCCAGGAACGCCGACTCCCCGATCTCACGGACGAATTTGCCAAGGGTCTGGGTAATTTTGAAACACTTGATGCGATGAAACAAAACGTCCGCGAAGGCATCCTCACGGAGAAGCGGGAAAAAGAAACACAGCGCGTGCGGGGCGCCATCATCTCTGCCATTGCCACATCAGCGACGATAGACGTGCCTGACGTGCTTATCAATGCCGAAGTGGAAAAAATGACGGATGAACTGCGCCGCGGTGTCGCGGAAATGGGTATGCAGTGGCCTGATTATCTTCTGCACATCAAAAAGACCGAAGAAGACCTCAAAAAAGAATGGCGCAAAGAGGGCGAAAGCCGCGTGCGCACGGCATTGGTGCTCCGCGAAATCGGTACCATTGAAAAAATAGAGCCGTCTGAAGAAGAACTCGCCACCCGCGAACAGGTACTGCTCCAGAATCTCCGCACTGCCTCGTCAGCGAACCGTACCATTGACCCCTTGGAATTGCGCGAGTACGCCAGAGGTACTGCGCGCAACGAAAAAGTGTTTGACTTTCTTGAGAAAAGCGAATAAGATACTCGCGTATGTCCGTCATTACGATCCCAAAAGGGCTGAATCAAAAAGAAAAGCTTATCGCGGTACCACAAACGACCTATGAAGATTTTTTGGCTTGGCAGAAAAAGATGAAATCGGCGAGGACATTCAAACCGACTGTGGCTGACAAACGAGCGCTCGCGCGGGCGCGAACAAACTTTTCCCACGGGAATTATGTAACCATTGAACAACTCCGGCATGAGCTGGACATTGATCGTTGACGCATGGGCGAGGAAGCACTTGAAGCGCATCCCCAGAGATGACGCACGGCGGATCATTGATGCAATAGAAGAATGCGCCGTAAACCCGTATGCAGGAGATACTGAAAAGATGGAAGGAACCGAGGATACATGGAGGAGACGCATCGGCGCGTATCGCATCAAATACGAAATCCGAACCAAAGAGAAAGTGGTATATATTTTTGAGGTGGTTCACCGTACATCAAAAACGTATTGATTTTAGTCGTGAAAAGTTTTTGGAGGCAGAAAATTCAAAAATCATCTCCCAAAGATCATCTTTGTCCACAGATTTCTCCTTCGTTGTACAAGAAACCTACAAGAGCATTTCGTCCACCAGTAAAACATGACCTGTTCTAAATTACAACCTCTCGCGCTCGCCAATACTTTTGCGCTCATTGATCTTATTCTGCATCCGCTTTTTCACATCTGGGTCGCACGGTCTCCGAATTCCTACGAATGGATGATGAATCTCTTTGTCGCAGGGCTCCATCTGCAGGTAACTCCGTTTGATACCGGCCTCACGCATATTGTGCTCGGCGCGGTATTGGAAGCGTCTGCGTTTTGGATACTGGGATTTGCAGCCGCATCGCTCTATAATTTTCTCGCGAAGACGAAATAGCCTCTTGATTTATTTTGCCAAGGCGAGTATTATGTCGTTATGCATCAGACAAGCACGCTCAACCGGAGACCCGCCGCGCGGATACATGCGCAACAAGAAGTACTGCGCGATGAGAAGATATGGCGCGCATTTGCTGGCATGTGGCGCGGCAAAAAAGTTCTCAATCCGGTGCGATGGCAAAAAAAAATAAGGAAGGCGTGGACGCGTATATTGCCGTAACGCCGTATGTTCACGTTTGATACGAACATCCTCATATATCTGGCCGCAGGAGATCCCAAGGTATTAAATTTTTGGACAGAACATCGTTCGGAAATTTTTTATGTGCCGAGCATTGTCATTGCCGAATTCCTTTCCTACCCGCTTATCACGTCTGCGGCGGCGGAGAAATTCCATGATTTTATCCGGCAGACCATTATCGTCAACCTTGATTATCCCATTGCGGCACAAGCAGCACTCATACGGCGAGAGACGAAATTATCCCTCGCCGATGCCGCCGTCGCCGCATCAAGTATGATGACGCATTCTTCCCTGCTGACACGCAATATCCGAGATTTTAAAAAAGTGCCTTACCTGGATATTATTCCCCTATGACGCACCAAGCGATCAACCAATACCTCATCCCCACCGTTATAGAAAAATCGCAGTTCGGCGAACGCGCGTATGATATTTATTCGCGTCTGCTCAAAGAGCGGATCATTTTCCTCGGCGGCCCCATCGTGGACGTGAGCGCCAACGCCATCATTGCCCAGCTCTTGTTCCTGGAATCCGAGGACGAGAAAAAAGACATCCGCCTCTATATCAACTCCCCGGGCGGCTCGGTCACTGCGGGCATGGCGATTTACGACACCATGCAATATGTAAAGCCCTCGGTGGCGACGATCTGTATCGGCGTTGCGGCGTCTATGGGCGCTACGCTCCTTGCGGCGGGCGCTAAAGGCAAACGGTTTGCCCTGCCCAACAGCGAAATATTGCTCCACCAAGTGATGGGAGG
>CAYIBQ010000064.1:0-3464 GCA_964361695.1 uncultured Candidatus Saccharibacteria bacterium
CTCGGGCAGATGGAGCATTTTTTTGATGAGATCCAGTTCCTCCTTTTCTTTCAAAAGATTGAGGGTCGTGCTGTGTGCTTCGTGCTGTACATCCTGCGCAGTACGCAGGATGCTCGCACACCGCGCGTGGGCATACTGCACATAATACACGGGGTTTTGCTGGGAGCGCTCTTTGGCAAGGTCAAGATCAAAATCCATGTGTGTGCTGGGGGCGTGCGTAAGCAGAAAAAAATTGAGCGCGTCGGGTCCCACTTCATCCAGCACTTCTTGTGCCGTCACATACGTCCCGGCGCGCTTGGACATCTTTACCACTTCGCTCCCCCGCTTGACGCGGACATACTGATACAGCACCACGAAAAAGTGCGCGGGGTTGAAGCCGAACATCTTGGTGAGTGCCTGTAGTTTTGGCACGTGGCCGTGATGATTGCTTCCAAATACGTTGACGACGAGATCCGTATCCGATGTAAATTTCTCTTTGTGGTACGCGATATCGGATGCAAAGTATGTGGGCTGTCCCGTGGAACGCACGACCACGGACTCGCGGTCTTCCAGAAATTCGTCCCCGGGCGCAAACCACTGCGCTCCCTCGCGCTCTGTTATCACGCCTTTCTTTTTCAATTCTTCCACCACTGTGGCGGTTTTGCCCGATGACAACAGCTCGCTTTCTTTGATCACATGATCAAACGAGATGCCGAGCCGCCGCGCCACATCCATATTTTCTCTATATATGTAGTCCAAGCCGAACGCCGTGATCCGCCCAAGATCAAGCGAACGCCCCTCCGTGCGGATTGCGGCATCAGCCACCTCACGCAAATATTCTCCTTGGTATCCGCCCTCCGGAAATACCTCTTCCTCGCCGAGTTGCGTGCGGTACCAATACCAGAGCGTGGCCCCCATTTTTTCCACCTGGGTCCCTGCGTCGTTGTGAATATATTCGCGGAGCACGTCGTATCCTGATTTCTCCAAAACACGGGCAATGACTTCTCCGATGGGGCCACCCCGCGCGTTGCCGATGTGGATGGGGCCCGTAGGATTGGCAGAAATATACTCCACCCTGGCACTTTTTCCTTTCCCAAAGTCCCCGGCTCCGAATCGCTCTTTTTCCAACAGGACGGTTTTCAGGCCGTCGTGCAAAACAGCCAGCCCGAGATGAAAATTGATAAATCCTGGGAGTGCGACTTCTGCATTCCAATGTTCTGTGTTCAGGTGTGCGACAATCTCTTGCGCGACATCCATGGGATTTTTTTTGAGGGACTTAGCAAGGAGAAGCGCTACATTGGTCGCATAATCGCCGTGCTCCAGATTTTCCGGAGGAGCCACGGAAAAATCGGGCACGGTGGCATCGCCATATTTTTCACGGATAGCATCCTTAATACATTGCCTTATTTTCTCCCGCATCATACCGCCCACTCTATCAAATTGCACCCAAAAAAAGAAGGCCTGCGGTGCAGGCCTTACGGACAAAGCGGTGACTGCTATTTCTATTTCGAAAAGAGCTCTCCATCTTCATAGTCCCAAATATTTTTCTGTCCCTTGCCATCCTCCCCGCCATTGCCTGACATCGCTCATCAGCGCAACAGCGAATCTGAGGCGGGAAACCCATATCGGCGATTACGGCGACAAAAAGAGAGTCGTTCGTGCATTCCCACGGAGCATAAACGCCGATGCAATCTTGCTTGTGATACCATGGCTTGGTCAGGAATATGACATGCTCCACATACATGGAGTCCATATTTCCTCCTTTCGTATAATTCCGCTACGCACTGTCTCATCTGAATCATCTGAATCATCTGCGGGATCGTTCAAAGCCCGCGAGGATGTCTTCTTCGCTTAGACCGGCCCGATCAAGACCACGCTTAACCTTATCCGCAGTCCGGGAAAAGAGCACGGCTTCAAGCCGCCTCACTTTTTCCTGCACCGCACGGGCGATAAACTCTTTCTCGCTACGGAAGCCGAATGCGCGCGCCAACGCCTTGGCATCTTTTGTGATCGTCTGCGCCATATTTTTATTATAGCGGATAATCAGCACGGACGCAACCGGCCAAAAGAAAAAGCCCCGGAGGACTTTTCCTCCGAGGCGTTGTTACGGCGCGTCTTCTTGAATACTACAGGGAGCGCAGTTTTGCAAGCGCATTTGCTTGAATCTCGGCGAGACCCCGCTTCGCCGTTTGAAATCCCTGTTCAATGCCATCAAGCGCATTGTGGAATTCCGTGTAAAGCTTCATGAGCGCGGCTACCTGGTCGTCGCTCATTCGTTCAATGAGGGCGTCCAGTTCGGCATCGGTATCCCACAGACCGAGACCCACTCCAACCTTTTTCAGATCTTCAAGAACTTCTCGTGGTATTCTACTCATCGGAACTCTCCTCAAGAGAAGTGTTGATCTGGCTCAAAATTGAGCGGCATGATACCCTGTATAGTATACCATGTCCGACCTGTCTGTCAATCGCCGCGCGTCATACGACTACGAAATCCTCCAGCAGTATGAGGCGGGTATTGCCTTGCTCGGACTTGAGGTCAAATCAGTAAAAGCGGGGCGCATGACTTTGGCGGGATCTTTTGCCGTGATCCGCGGGGGTGATGCATGGCTCCTAAATGCCTCCATTCCCCCCTACCAGCAGAAAAATACCCCTCCTGACTATGACCCTATCCGTTCGCGGCGACTCCTCCTGCACCGGCGGGAACTAGAGGAATTGATCGGAGCGACTGCCCAAAAGGGCTTGACCATCATACCCCTGAAAGTGTATAGTAAACGCGGTCTTGTGAAGATCTTTCTGGGCTTGGCGCGGCACAAAAAAGCCGCCGACAAGCGAGAGACGATCAAAAAACGCGAGGCAGAGCGCGAAATTGCGCGAGATGTCTAGATCTCTCAAGGGGGTGACGGGTTTCGACGGGTTCTTGAACACAAGAAGTCAGGCCGGAGACGCAGGGTACTCCGTTATCACTTCCCTGCAACCAATACGTGCAAACGTAGTGAAAGCATCTGACGCCCTTGCTGCTGTTTTCAGCGGCAGGACGTATGCTCCCGCATACGCGTAACAGTACGCGCATGCCATCGGCCTCCCAATGCTCGTGCGGGAGATCGCCGGTGTCATACATCGAGCTTGGCCGCCACGACGTCCGATAGCGGCGGCGACACCATCGGACAAAACCCCTTTACAGTAATGTAGAGTATGCCTGTACCAGCTTGTTGTGGGATAGGATTCGCACGGGAGTCCAACTCTCCCCACCTCCACCAAAGATATGAAAAAAGATAATACATCCTATTACATCGCCTATGAACGCGACCGCGAAAGCGGCGGCTATATCGCGTCCGCACCGGCACTTCCCGGTTGCGCCGTCTATGGAAAAACACTCCGCGAGGCATATCGCAATATTCGGCAGGCAATACAGGAGTGCGTGGATGTCCTGCATGCCTTTCGCCAGACACCGCCGCAAGAAACCATCCAACCCGAGACCGTGCGCA
>CAYIBQ010000065.1:0-3459 GCA_964361695.1 uncultured Candidatus Saccharibacteria bacterium
TCTAAATCCAGAACGATAACGACCTTTAAAGCTTGATAAACTGTTTAACCGATAGTCCCGCCTGCTTGATGATTTTACTCAACAAACCGCGTCCGATATTCTTACCGCCGTGCACCGGAACAGATGTTATACGACCGGTAACAGGGTGTTGAAAAAAGTAATGACTTTCTTTGGCATAGAGGTAGCGAAACCCCGCGCGCGCCAACTTTTGCATAACCGCGCGGGTCGTCAGGATCGGCAGAATACTCATGCTGTGGGGGCCAAACTCCTCCCCGCGGTTTTCATCCGAAAAACACCCTGTTTTTCCGCGCGTGCCACGACATTGGTCTCAATCGCACCCTCTATCGCCTCTTTGATCATGCGTTTTGCTTCGGCGAGCGTTTTACCCCAAGAAACAGCGCCCTGCACGCCGCGGGCTTCTGCCATATATCCGCCCATGTCTTTTTCCGGCTCAAAAACACAGGAGAAACGGCCGTATGCCGTCTCTATGGCAACAACTTTCTTCATGCGCATCTTTGCCATAGACGATATAGTAGCATAAAAGACAGGGATCGGCAACACATTACTAACACCCCCCGTTGGAGGTACCGCACTGGATGCACGTTTTGCAGGTACCCGTCTGGATGAGCATACCACCGCAGGCGCGACACATGGTATCGGCATACACACGCTTGGGACTCTGTTCACTTGCGGTCAGGATGACGGGCGTCTGCACAGAAGCCACCGGCCGCACTTCATACTTTTGCTCCGGTGTCATTGGCTTTTCTGCCGCGATTGCCACTTCTTTCGGGGGCGCTTTGATGCCGAGTTCATCCAACTCTTGCTCTGACAAAAAGCGTAGGGCAAGATAGCGGAAAATATAATCGGCGATGGACGTGGCAACCTGTATGTCCGCGTTTTCCGTATATCCTGCGGGTTCAAACCTACTGTAGGAAAATCGTTTGACGAAATTTTTCAGAGGCACCCCGTACTGGATCGCAATGGACACCGATATCGCCGCGACATCAAGGAGACCTGCAAGCGTAGACCCTTGCTTGGACATGCGGATGAATATCTCGCCCAAAGTGCCGTCCTCGTGCATGCTGTATGTGAGAAAACCCTCGTGTCCGGCAATGGAAAATTTGTGCGTCTCTGACGGACGAGTCGGAGGCAGATGCCGGCGCACCGGACTTGCCACTTCTTTTTTCTTTTTCTCTTTATCTGAAAGATTGAGCGGCTGTGCGGCTTTGGATCCGTCGCGATATACCGCAAACGCCTTGAGTCCCATTTTCCAGCCCATGATATATGCTTCCATGATTTCTTCTGCCGTGGTCTCTGCCGACATGTTGAACGTCTTGGACACCGCGCCGGAGAGAAACGGCTGGGCCGCGGCAACCATTTTTACGTGCCCCTGCCACGAGATGACCCGATTTCCCTGCAGGGGTTTTACCGCACAGTCAAACACGGCAAGATGAGATTCTTTGAGATGGGGCGCTCCCTCAATGGTGCCGCGCTCTTCAATGTGAGACAGGATTCCTGCACGCTCATCCGCACCATAGCCCAGTTTTTCCAGGGCCTGCGGTACGGTGGTGTTGATGAATTTCATAGTGCCACCGCCGACCAGCTTTTTCGTCTTGACCAAAGCGAATTCCGGCTCAATCCCCGTAGTCGCGCAATCCATCATCAAACTGATGGTGCCGGTGGGCGCTAAAAGTGTTACCTGGGAATTGCGCACGCCGTGTTTTTTCCCCAACGTAAGCGCTTCATCCCATGCGCGTGCGGCGGCGTCGTGTATCGCACGATCACCCGCGAGCCCCGCACGGACGCGGCTGACCGCATCGCGGTGCATGCCGATGACGGCCAATTGCGACTCTTTGTTCAGGACAAATCCGTCATAGGGTCCCATGCGACGGCTGATCTCCGCCGAAAAGCGGTATGCCTCTCCGGTCATGAGTGCCGTGATGGCGCCCGCGGTATGCCGCGCCGCATCGGAATCGTACGGCATGCCCCACGCCATGAGGAGAGCCCCCAGGTTGGCATAGCCCAGACCGAGTTCACGGAACGCGTGGGCATTTTTGCCGATCTGTCCGGTTGGATAGCTGGAGCCGTCAACAATGATTTCCTGGGCGAACAACATGACATCAACCGTGTGGATAAAACGGCGCACGTCATAGGTGCCATCGGCGTTGAGATATTTCAAAAGATTGATGGAAGAGAGGTTGCACGCGGAATTGTCCAAGTGCAGATATTCCGAGCACGGATTGGATGTGGTGATTCTGCCGCTCGTGGGACACGTGTGCCAGCGATTGATGGTGGTGTCATACTGGATGCCCGGATCGCCCGATTCCCATGCGGCTTTGGCTATTTCCGCCATAAGGTCGCGCGCCCGGTATTCTTTTGCCACTGTTCCAGTGGTGACATAACGCGTACTCCACTGCTCGTCCTGTTCCACCGCAGTCATAAATTCGTCCGTGACGCGCACCGAGTTGTTGGCATTCTGATACTGGATTGAATTCCACGCGGGATTGTTCAGGTCATACATCGGGTATCCCGCTTCCATGAGCGCGCGGACTTTCTTTTCCTCCTCTGCCTTGCACCTGATGAACTGCATGATGTCCGGATGGTCAATGTTCATGACCACCATTTTGGCCGCGCGCCGCGTAGAGCCACCGGACGCGATCATGCCTGCGACCGAATCAGCGCCACGCATGAACGCAACCGGGCCAGACGACCGCCCGCCTGCCGATAACGTCTCACCTGATGAGCGGAGAGGAGAAAGATTGACGCCGGAGCCGGAGCCGCCCTTGAAAATGACGCCCTCGGTGCGTATCCAGTCCAGGATGGAATCCATGTTGTCCTCTACGGCCAAGAGAAAGCACGCACTGCACTGGGGTTTGTCCGCAACACCTACATTAAACCACACTGGAGAATTGAACGCCGCGCGCTGGTGGAGCAAAATATAGCGCAATTCATCGCTGAACACGGCTACGCCCTCACCGCTGTCCATATGCCCGAACTTCACGCCCCATTCGCCGATCACCTGCACCACGCGATCAATCATCTGCCGCGCCGACGATTCGCGTTCCGGCGAGCCAATGCGCCCGCGAAAATACTTGGATCCGGCAATATTGCACGCGTTATCCGACCAAAAATCAGGAAACTCCAGTTCCCGCTCCTCCACCGTACTGTTCATCCCGCTCCCGCGTATCGTCACCTTAACCTTTTTCCAGCCGACCTGGTCAAACGGATGGACACCCTCTTTGGTAAAGACCCGTTTGAGGGGTATTTTGTGATGATTCAGAGCAGTGTGTGCGACGGACGACGCGATGGGCGATGATGCAACGGCTTTAGGCATAGTACAGAGACAAAAATACCCTTTCGCCCGCCGAGCATTCTGCAGACGAAAGAGAATTTTAACGCATGATCAGTAGTAAGTACGACTATCATACCGCAAGATTCTTACGTGCTTGTGGATAACTC
>CAYIBQ010000066.1:0-3413 GCA_964361695.1 uncultured Candidatus Saccharibacteria bacterium
GCGGGAGAAAAAATTGGGTCGAACCCCTGCGGGAATGGATTTTAGATACGAAACAGGCCGATTTTTTGAGCACATCGGATGATTTTCACCAAATCAAAACATTTGTTCAAAAAATCGGAACGAACCCTCGGGTTCGTAACAAATCCGCCGTCTTTGATTTTTGCCCAGCCAGCCATTTCGCCGCGAAGCGGCGAGGGATTTTGCGGAGCGCGGCCGCCTCGCGGCCGAGCGGAGCAACCCTTTCAAATCGTGAAGTTTCTATTGGCGGAGGCGGAAGGATTCGAACCTTCGAGGGGATTCCTCCCCAACTAGTTTTCAAGACTAGCGCCATAGTCCTCTCGGCCACGCCTCCGTGACTCTTATATATCAGGAATATGGCCGCAGATAAAGCCCTCCATACATGACACAGCCAAACGCGGATGCGTTTGGCTGCGGGGTGTGGTACACTAGTACGATTACTTCCCATCAGCATCATTTTTATGTCTCAAGAAAACAAAAATGACACTTCTCGTGACGAGGGTGCCGTAGCGGGTGCGCCCTTACGGGAGGGCTTGCGTGAAGCGGAGGAGATTGTATCCGGCATACGGCTGGGTAGAGTGTACAACTCGGAGGGTGTCCTGGATACAAATCAAAGTTCCACGGGCGGACTGCGCAATTATTGCGCCCGCCTGAATCTCGCCGAAAATCTTCTGGATGTGGAAAAGACATATGGAGAAAGAGGGGTGGAAGAAAAGGATATCGCACGCCTTTTTATTTCAGCCGTGCAACGGGTGGATGCATACGGCGGGCAGGGCGGTCGGGTATCGGATACGGAGCAGGAAATATATAGGATAAGCCGCGGGCTGGTGCGTCTGTCGGTACAGGGACGGCTGGAGGGTTCTTCGAATGAAGCGGAAGCCGACAACATGCGGATGCTCTCTTTTATCAAACAAGCGCTTCATCCCGTCATGAAAGAGCGTGAAGACCGCTCTTTGGACGCCCCGACATACCGGGAGAAAGCCCTGCCCATGCTGACTGCGCTGAATCATGTATATGCGGCCTACCCATTTTTGCATCTCAAACCGTCGGAAGACGCCAGGAGTGTTGAAGACCGGCTTCTTTCACAGCGGAGCACGTTTTCCCATGAGGAGATATCCGGAAGGGTACTGCCTTTACAACGGTTTATCACCGACCTTGCCAAGAATCTCGGGAAAGAGGATTACTATAATGCATGGCAGACCGATGAGAAGTATATCCAGAGGATACGCGCGCTGGGCGAGAGAATGACTGCGCTGGAAGAGAGATTGGGCGCCGAACACATGGGCAAAATTACATTTTTTACCCCAGGGTTGATTGATTACAAAAACGACACCCACTACGGCTGGGCTGACCCCCAGATCATAGATATGACACTTGATCTCTTGGAGGATCAAATAGATTTTCTGGAACGCAATGCGAATGCCATATATGAAAAAACCAAGAACGACAGCGCCGAGGCGCGGGAGAAGATATCGGAGAACGAGCGAAGAAAAAATTTTGAAGTACTGAAGCCGGAGCTGGACGCGGTGGCGCGTCTGGAGCACGATACTGCGGCGGAAAAGGATCGGAGCGACCTGCTGGAAGCCGCGCGGGAACGACAGCAGGGTTTTGTCGCGGCGTGCGAGGCGGCCTATCACCGGGTCTGGGAAAGGATGCATGCCGTGAAAAAACCATTTTTCCTCGCGCGCAATCGTGAAGGCAAGTATCTGGATGACATGAAGCAGGTCGTGCAGGAAGTCGTGCGTGATCTCCGCGCCCTGAACGGGCGTGCCGAGGAGTTAGCTGTCCTTTTGGCGAGTGCGGCGAAAGAAAAGCCATATTCCGGCACTGGCGTCCGGTTCAATGACGTGTATGTACCCGAAGGAGGGTTCACCAGAAAAAGGGACGAACTCCAGGTCAAACACCGTGATCTGTTAGAAGGCATCGCATCTTTGCGCAGGGCCGCAGGGGAAGGTATGGGGAAAGCACAACAAGATCAGGATAAGGCGCACACATGGCTGGCGGCGGCACAGCGCCTTACGGCGCTGTGGGATGCTTATGAGAAAAATCCTACCGGAGACGCGGAAAAATATTTCAGGGACACTATGGATGCCTTGAGCGACCGCCTCTCCTCCGAGATGGGGCGCAGCAACGCATAACCTCTTCTGGATATCTAAAAAAGCGGAGATACTTATGGGGTTTTTTCGGTCTGATTGGTTGGGCCCTCGCGCGCCGTGCCCCGTATATTATCATCGTCGGCGGCGTTCGCTTTTGACCCGCCTTGCGGGTCAGCCAACGTTGTATTACGGGGCAGGCCGAGCGACATACGGTGCTCTTTGGGATCTATCAGGAGTATGCGCACGTCGCGCTCCTCGCCCGATTTGAGTTCTTCCTGCATGCGCACCGGCGTCCCAAATTCGGAGATGTGGATGAGCCCCTGAATCTGCGGCTCAATTTCTGCAAACGCGCCAAATGTCGTAAAGCGCGTGATTTTGGCTTTTACCACGTCGCCTTTTTTGTATTGCTCGGCGATTTTCACCCACGGATCGTCTTTGAGCGCTTTGAGGGAAAGCGCGATCTTGCCGTTGGCAAGATCAATGATCTTGGCGCGCACTTTATCGCCCGGTTTCAAGACGGCGCGGGGGTCTTCTATCAGCGTCCAGTCAATTTCGGATATGTGAATCAGTCCTTCCAAGGTGTCGCCAAATCGCACAAATGCGCCAAAATCCACCACGCCCGTGACTTCGCCATCTACGATGTCGCCTGCTGAAAATTTGGCGAGTGCCTGTCGCGATTCCTCGCTCGCCACGCCTTTTTCGCTGAAAATCAATTTCTGTTCCTGGGGGTCTATGTCAATGACCTTTACGCGCAGGGTCTGTCCCGCCAGTTTTTGCAATTCCAGCAAAATGCGCTCTTTGTCCCCTCCTTCCACGCGGGGGTAGTTTTTTATGGACAGCTGTGACGCGGGCAAAAATCCCTTGATGCCTTCCAAATCCATGATCAGTCCTCCGCGGTTCGCCTCAATCACTTTTATGTCCACGGCTTCCCCGGTGTCGCGTAGTTGCCGGAGCCGCACCCAGCGCTTTTCATCGCCCGCTTCTTTCAGTGACAGTTCTATATATCCTTCATCATTATCAAGTTCTACGATTTTGGCATTGACTGTGTCTCCCGGCTCCAGTGGCTTGATGATGTCTTCCGCGGCTTTATATTCGCGGCCGTAGACGATACCCATGCCTTTGATCCCAAGATCCACAAACAGCACGCCGCCTTTCTTTTCCACGACCGAGCCCTCGGCAACCTCGCCCGGTTTGGGCACGACAACGCCCCCAGCTTTCAGCAGGGCTTCCATGGGGTGGCGCTTTTGGAGGACGGCCGAAGATGTTGATTCCGACCCCGGTGTCTGTTGCGGGGCCGCA
>CAYIBQ010000067.1:0-3411 GCA_964361695.1 uncultured Candidatus Saccharibacteria bacterium
TCCCGGCGATCTGTTGGTTGATCTCGGATCAGGCAATGGCGGGGTACTCATTGAGGCGGCGAAACGCGGCATTCGCGGCCGGGGCGTGGAAATAAATCCTTTTTGGGTGTGGTATAGCCGTCTGCGCATTCGCCGGCATGGGCTGTCGCATCTTGCCACCGTGGTGCGGGGCGACATGTTTGTGCATCCCATCCCAGATGCGGATATTATTTTTTTATTTCTAGTGCCGGGAGCCATGGGACGTTTGTCCGAACGTCTGCGGCGCGAAGCAAAACCCGGTACCCGCATTATTGCCAACCGTTTCCCCCTGCTCGGCTGGACGCCGCACAAAGAACAGGACATGATTATGCTCTATCATGTCTGACGCATCTCCTTCGCGCTCAAGAAACATTGTTATCATCCTCGGCGCGCTCATGATCCTTGTCGTGGGGGTTTTTGCATATGAGATAGCTGTTCCCCACTCTTCACTTGCCGGATCGCGTGATCTCGTCATTGCCAAGGGTATGGGGTCGCGCAAAATCGGCGCGTTTCTCCGGGGCCAGGGTATCATCCGCTCTAAATGGGCGTTTATAATCTATGTTTCTTTGAGAGGCACTGCGTCTTCCCTCAAGCCAGGCACGTATGCATTTGAGCGCGATTCCATCGTACGCATTGCGGACAGGCTTGTTACGGGTGGAAAAAACGAAAAAGAAATCACGATTCCCGAAGGGTGGACGAGCCGCGACATTACGGATTATTTCGTAGAACAAGGCATCGGCACAACCACGATTGTTGCTCATCTCGTCTCGCCTGTCTGGACTCGCGATTTGGCAGCACAGTTTGACTTCTTAGCGCTCCTCCCCGCAGGCGCCGGTCTGGAGGGATATCTGTTCCCCGATACATATCGCATCAGCGACACTGCCTTGCCCCAGGACGCGGTCCTAAAAATGCTTGAAAATTTTGACCGCCGCGTGGATGCGGCACTGCGGCAGGAAATCGCGCGGCAGGACAAAACGCTTTTTCAAATGATCACCATGGCGTCGCTCATAGAAAAAGAAGTTGTTTCGGATGCAGATCGCGCAATTGTTTCCGGCATTTTATGGAAACGACTGGATATGGACATGCCGCTCCAAGTTGATGCCACGATTGTGTATGCAAAAATCCAATTTGGAAACGGGGTTTCCACGTTGGGGGACGGGAAAATCTCTGCAGAAGATACGAAAATTGACTCTCTGTATAACACTTATCGCTATCGCAGCCTGCCACCGGGCCCCATTGCCAATCCCGGGCTTTCCACCATCCGCGCCGCGATCTATCCAAAATCATCACCGTATCTTTATTACCTCTCCGCTTCCGACGGCCGCACGATTTTTTCAAAAACATTTGAGGAGCATAACGCGGCGAAAGAAAAATACCTGCGGTAGCAGCGCCCGGCGTTTGACTTTTTGTTGGCAATATGCTACCGTGTACCACGGCGTAAAAGTACGCTGTATAGCGTTTTTTCATTCCTGTGTTTCAGAACAAGAAAGGAGTAAGGCATGAAGAAGGGATTACTGGCCGGATTGTTCGTTGTTATTGCCGTGTTGTTTCAAGGAGTTGCTTGGGCTCAGGAGTTGCATGTGCCTAAAGGCGCGCGGCGCATTGACCCGATTCGGATTGATGACCGGGTGAGTGAGGGAGCGACAGGGACGCATGGAGTCGCGGGAGAAGCAATACCTATCCCACCCATGCCGAATGTTTTTCTCTATTCTCTGCTCACCGAGCGGGGGGCGCAGATCGGCGTCGGGGTGTCGTCGGAGTTTCTCCCGCTCAAGACGATGCGGGTGAAGATGTTCATCAACGGCCAAGAAGTTGGAAATGTACGGTTGTCGATGAGCGTACACAGCGGTAATCTCCCAAAAGGCGCAGTCACGGATGAAAAAGCGTATCATCAATTCGTTGATGCGCAAATGCCGTTCTTTCTGCCGGTGGGGCAGTACGAGATTGAGATACGGATTTTTCCGTTCTTCAATCTGCCGCTCTATTGGGCGTATCATTTCAGAATACTCGTGGAGCAATTTGGATTTTGGACGAGTACGCCATGTTTAGAAAATGCTGATGTCGCGTTGGTGCGATACCACATTGCGGCGATAGGTACGCCGCCGAGGGTTGTGGCAATTTCGGTTGCTAATCTGGTGAGTAGCGTCGAGGTTGTCAATAATGTCGTCGAATTCCGTCTAGTACGTTCGTTGTATGACGAGCGGCTTGCAGGCAAACTGCTTGTGACCACGCTAAAAGACGAAGGCACAGGCGTGCAAGTCACTCGTGAACTATGGTACGAAAATGCTTTGCGGGGTTGCGCCTCTTCGCCAGCAGGCACTCTCCGATAAGTCGGCTCCCGCAGGAGGAAAAAATCAAAGGCATACGGTGCGTTCGCGCGCGGCGTATGCCTTTTTCAATTTTTGTCGCTACGGGAGCGCTTGACTTTATTTTTGCGTTTGTGATAGTGTACAATTATACCCAGAGACAGCGGGCGGCCATAAGTCCTGCCGAGGGAGCAAAGAATATTCTCTTTGATCTTGTCTTTGGGCGCTGACGCGCCTTTTTATGTTGAATAAATCACAAAAATCAGAAATAGTGCAGGATTTGGTTGACAAATTCAAGCGCCAGAAAATCGCGATTTTCAGTGATTTTCGGGGCGTGTCCGTGGCAAAATCACAGATGTTGCGCCGTCTCTTGAAAAAGGAAGAGGCGGAGTATAAGGTTGCCAAAAAAACGCTGTTTGATCGGGCGCTTGCCGAGGCGGGGCCGAGCGTGGCGACCAAGGGCATGAAGGGAGAGATCGGGGTTGCGTTCGGCTATGGCGATCAGGTGATGCCGGCAAAAATCGTGGCAAAGTTTGCAAAAGAGACGGAGACATTTAAGATTCTTGGCGGCCTGCTGGACGGGAAACTTTTGAGCGACAAAGAGGTGTTGGCGCTTGCAAAACTTCCATCGCGCGAGGTATTGTTGGCGCAAGTGGTCGGCGCTTTGTCGGCGCCCATGCTAAATCTTGCTGTTGCGCTTTCAGGAAACATGAGAAATCTAGCCGTGATATTAAATAAAATCCAAATGTCAAAATCCAAATGACAAATCAATGACTCAAATCCAAATGTAAAAAACGCTTTTGGGTTTTGGACTTGATTTGACATTTGATCTTTGGCATTTGAACTTATCGTTTTATGGACAAAGAAACAATGATTGATGCGATTGCCAATATGACGGTTTTGGAACTTTCCGAGCTCGTCAAGGCAATTGAAGAGAAGTTCGGCGTATCAGCCGCCATGCCTGTGATGGCAGGCATCATGCCGGGAGCTGGCCAGGGAGGCGATGAGGGCTCGGCAAAAGAGGAAAAGACCTCGTTTGCCGTGGAACTTACCAGCGCCGGAGGACAGAAAATCCAGGTCATCAAGG
>CAYIBQ010000068.1:0-3396 GCA_964361695.1 uncultured Candidatus Saccharibacteria bacterium
CGCAGTTTTTTTAGGATGTCGGGGCGTTCAAGCGTCTTTATATCTGCGTGCAAGTACTCGGCCTTGATGCCTGCCTCGGTCAGATATTCCGCGATGTCCTCGGCGAGCCGTTTGGTAAGGGCAAGCACCAATGACCGCTCACCGCGCGCGCTTCGTATTTTTATTTCTCTGATAATATCCTGCACCTGATTTTTGGTGGGACGCACCTCAATCTCCGGATCCAGAATACCGGTGGGTCTGATGACCTGCTGGGCGATGTGCGGCTTTGATTTTTCTAGCTCATACTCCGCGGGCGTTGCGGATGCGTATATTATTTGATTGGTGCGCTGGTTAAATTCATCAAACCGCAACGGCCGGTTGTCCACGGCAGAGGGCAGGCGGAATCCGTATTGCACCAACACATCTTTTCGCGCTCGATCGCCCCGTTCCATGCCTCGTATTTGCGGCAAAGTAGCATGCGACTCGTCAATCACGGTAAGAAAATCGTCCCCGTGGGTATAGCGAAAATAGTCCAGCAGGGTGTGTGGCGGCGTACCCGGCTCGCGGAAATCCAGCTGGCGGGAATAGTTTTCAATGCCGTTGACGTATCCGGTGGTGCGGAGCGTCTCCATATCAAATTCGGTGCGCTGTTTGATGCGCGCCGCTTCCAATACCTTACCCTGTCGCTTAAAAAGCGCTGTTTGTTCTTCCAGCTCGGCTTTGATATTGGCAATGGCAATATCCAGCTTATCCTCCGGCGTGACAAAATGCTTGGCAGGAAAAAATCGGACAGCCGATAGCTTGGAAACGGGGTTTCCAACTTGGAAACCCCGTTTCCAAGAGCGCGCGATTGAAGCAATGCGGTTTTTTTCAAAAGCGACGGAGATGATTTCCTCGCCGGACGGCAGGTGTATTTCTACGGTATTTTCGCGCGTGCGAAAGTGTCCCTGACGCGGATCAATGGGGTTGCGACTGTACTGCAGGGCAATCAACTGCGCCATCAGCGCTTTTTGTCCCAACACCTGCCCGACCATGAGGTGCTTCGAAATGCGCTCATACGCTTCGGGACTGCCCACGCCGTAAATGCACGACACCGACGCCACGATAATCGTGTCTTTCCTGGTCAGCAGGTCAGCCGTGGACGCATGGCGCAGGCCGTCAATTATTTCATTGATTCTGGCGTCCTTTTCTATATACGTGTCGGTGCGGGGAATATACGCCTCGGGCTGGTAGTAATCGTAATAGGAGACAAAATAATGCACCGCATTGTTGGGGAAAAATTCTTTGAATTCCTGATAGAGCTGGGCCGCGAGTGTTTTGTTGTGCGAGATGACCAGTGTGGGCTTTTGTACGTTTTTAATGATATTAGCAATAGTGAATGTCTTGCCCGATCCAGTGACACCAAGCAATGTCTGGTGCCGTACACCAGCATCCAGATTGCCCGTGAGCGCGGCAATGGCGGTCGGCTGGTCGCCGGTGGGGGAGAATGTAGATACCAAACGGAAAGGAGAAGCGTCGTTTGACGGAATCATCCCCATATGGTATCCCATATGTCAGAAGTCGGCAAGATCTGGCCGAACATCTCAACCGTTCTTTGGTCATCAGGTAGCGCGCGCTCGCGGGGCGTGGAGATGGGCATGAAGTTTATAGTCGTAGCGCTCTTTCTTTGCGGTATTGCTGTAGTGGTGTGGTTCCTGCGCAGCCGCATCGAGGATCACGACGGCAGGGACGGCAACCATCCGTCTTCACCGCGTTCGGGCTGGACAGACGCTTCGCAGTGAGTCGTGGCGGTTCATACACAAACACACATCACGGTCTTTTGAAAAAAAGGCCTTTTTCATTCATACTTGCACTATGATTTCATTTCTGGAAGGGACCGTGCTGATGGCAGGAGAAAAATTTCTCATCGTGGGCGTCAACGGCATAGGCTACAAAGTATTTGCGGGCGCTGATGCGCTCCATACCATGCCCGCGCGGGGGAACCCCGTTAAGCTCTGGACGCACGACCACGTGCGTGAGGATGCGCGGGAATTGTACGGGTTTTTGCACTTTGCCGAACTGGAGCTTTTTGAAATGCTGATTTCCATCTCGGGCATCGGCCCCAAGGGCGCTTTGGGCATATTAGGTATTGCGCCGGTGGACACATTGAAAAAGGCAATCGCGGCAGGGGACACGTCATATATGACGCGCGTATCCGGCATCGGCAAAAAAATTGCGGAAAAAGTGGTGCTGGAGTTGAAAGACAAAATGGCCGGACGCGGGATGACGGTAGAGGCGCCGGAACTGAAAGCAGAAGCCGAAGTCCTAGATGCACTGGAAGCTCTCGGGTATTCACAGCGCGAAGCGCGTGACGCGCTGGCCGAAGTTCCTGCTACGCTTACGCGCTTGGAAGACAGGGTACAGCACGCACTCCGGCGTATGGGGGAGAAAAAATGATTCCCGCCCCTTCGTTTTTACAATCCTCGGCGTGGGAGTATCTGCAGCATGCTCTTGGGAGAAAAACATGGCGCGTTGCGGATGCGCTCGTCATTCGCCACGATCTGCCGCTGGGGTTTCACTACCTGTATACGCCACGTCCCGACATCCGCGGAGATTTTTTTGATGAGGTTCGCACGATTGCCGCGCGCGAAAAAAGTATCTTTTTAAAAGTAGATCCGCTTGTATCCTTATTATCCCTACAACCTACAACCCACAACCTACAAGCTAGTATCCCGATCCAGCCCCGCGAAACGATAGTCATGGATCTTACGCAGACGGAGCATGATCTGCTCTCTGCTATGCATGAGAAAACGCGCTACAACATCCGGCTCGCGGAACGGAAAGGCGTTATCACGACCCACGACGCGCGTAACACGACGAATGATTTTGAAATATTCTGGCGTTTGTTGCAGAAGACGGCGGCGCGCGACGGATTTCGGGTGCACCCAAAAGAGTACTATAAAAAACTTCTTGAAATCCGTACGGATGACTTCTCCAACGAACTGTTTTTTGCTGAATACGACAGACAACCGCTCGCCACGGCAATGGTAAATTACTATAGAGGCGAAACCTCTATAGTGAAGGGGGTGGGGGGTGTGGTGACGTATCTTCACGGCGCTTCGTCTGGTAGCCGCCGGGACGTAATGGCGCCCCATCTGCTTCATTGGCGGATCATGCTGGAAGCGAAGCGGCGGGGATATGCCGCGTACGATCTATGGGGTATCGATGAGAAACATTGGCCGGGACTCACGCGGTTTAAAAAAGGATTCGGCGGGCGTATCGTGCAATATCCGGCGAGCGTTGATATGATATATCGGCCGTCCTACTATGGGGTATACCGGCTTTTGAAAAAGATACTCTGAATCCAGCCATGGCAAACCACTTTCGCAAAAAGGACTCGGCGCGGATCGTGTGGGACACCAAGCCCAAGCGCGCGCC
>CAYIBQ010000069.1:0-3389 GCA_964361695.1 uncultured Candidatus Saccharibacteria bacterium
ATCCCGACCTGTACCAGAAAAACGCCGCCGATTTCTTTTTTGACGAAGTCATTGATGAGATCGTGCACACACGCATCCTGGGTGCTGGCGAGCGTCCGGACGGCAGAAAGCCCGAAGACATCCGGGCGCTCTCCGCCAGCGTTGCCGTACTGCCGCGCGTCCACGGATCAGGCCTTTTTATGCGCGGATCCACGCACGTTTTGTCCACGCTGACACTCGGCGCGCCCGGCGATGAGCAAATCATTGAAGGCATGGAGATCCGCGCCAAGCGCCATTTCCTGCATCACTACAATTTCCCGCCGTTTTCCGTGGGAGAAGTGCGGCCCATGCGAGGGCCCGGCAGGCGCGAGATCGGACACGGCGCCCTGGCAGGCAAAGCACTCGCACCCCTTCTGCCTCTCCGCGAATCATTCCCATACACCATCCGTATCGTCTCTGAAGTGCTGTCATCCAACGGCTCTTCATCCATGGCATCAGTCACTGCCGCGGCGTTGGCGCTCATGGACGCGGGCGTACCGATAAAAAAAGCAGTCACGGGTGCGGCCATGGGGCTTATGTTGAATGACAAAGGCGACTACCGCGTGCTCACCGACATTCAGGGCCCCGAAGACCACCACGGCGATATGGATTTCAAAGTCGCGGGCACCCGCGACGGCATCACCGCCGTGCAGATGGACGTGAAGATTGAGGGCGTTACCGCAGAGATGATCATGAAAACACTTCTGCAGGCGCGGGAAGCGCGCATGAAAATATTGGACGTCATGGCCGGCGCCATTGCCGAGCCGCGGGCAGAACTGTCGCCGTGGGCCCCGAGAATTGAGACATTGAAAATCAATCCCGAAAAGATCGGCGCGCTCATCGGACCCGGAGGAAAAGTCATCAATGAGATTATCGCCAAAACAGGCGCGCAGATAGATATAGAAGATGATGGCACCGTGTTTATCACCTCTGTTACCGCCGAGGGCATGGCATCTGCTTTGGAACTGGTCAAACAAGTAACGCGCGAATTGAAAGCGGGCGATCTCGTTGAAGGAAAAGTGACCCGCCTGTTGGACTTCGGCGCATTTGTGGAAGTGGGACCCCGACAGGACGGATTGATTCATATATCAGAATTGGCACCGTGGCATGTAGATCGCGTGACCGATATTCTCAACATCGGCGACATGACCAAAGCCGTGGTGAAAAACATAGACGAGCAGGGGAGGATAAACCTCTCACTCAAGGACGTGCCCGGCCGCTACAGCGACGAGGAGATTGAGCGCGGCAGAGCCGAGCGCGCGAGCCAGGGAGGAGGCGGCGATTTTCCCCGCCCGCGGCATCGCCCCCAGGGAGGCACCCGCCACGGCCGACCGAGGTTTTAGAGAATACTATTCACAGAAACCAATATAGCAATAAAAAATGGTCTATCTAAGCCATTTTTATTGATTCTACTTGACATATAATACTTTTAGATGTATAATATGCAAAGAGATCTTTTCAAGACGGAATTGGGGTTGACCTGATCCTGTATCGCCCAAACGTACACGAGCGGAGGAGACGGAAATGAAGGCACGATTATTAGTAGCAGCTATCCTGCTGGCGCTAGTCGCAGTAGGATACATTGTTGGGCCCATGGTTGCATCTATAGTGACCACAGTCGCAAGCTGGGGACCGCTTGCGATAGTATCCATGCTTGTCTTGCTGGTAGCCCTGGTGTATGGGGCGTCCCAGCTAAGATCTAACTAGGATATCCTGATGTAGTACAGGCGCGATGCTCCACGAGCACTCGCGCCTGGTTTGTTTTTTGATACGGCACCCCGCCGATGGTTGACAACGGCGCATATGGCGGTAGGATATAAATATGGTGAAAGCAAAAAATAAGAAAATCCATCGCGTCGCTTCCTATTTTGCGATCTTTGATCCTGCTGAGGAAGGCGGTTATAACGTCTCGTTTCCCGATTTTCCCGGATGCGTAACGTTCGGAAAAAACTTTGAAGAAGCACGGGCTATGGCCCACGAGGCCCTGGAACTGTGGCTTGAAGAACTTGCGGACAGCAAGGAATATATTCCCATGCGCTCTTCGCACCCCATCATAGACGAAATACGCGTCCCCGTACCTACGGCATGAAATCAATCGTTGCGAGAAAGGTGATACGCAAGAGTGCGTGATAAAAACGTAAAAAATCACGAGCACGCTCGGGATTTTTTTTATCATACCCTGTTACTTACTCAAGGAATATGCTATAATGTGTATATGCACAACTGGAGCGTGGATACCACGGAACTTGAAAAGGACCCCGAGCGATACGCGATCTGGCGGCTGGAGCAGATGGTCAATTTCGGCACGGACGGCGAGCGGATATCCGCCGCAGATCTGCGGCGCTATTGGCAACGGCTCGTGTTGGATCCCGCAAAAAAACGTTTCCTGGGATTTTTGCTATGGGGAAAGGAATACTTGAACCACGACAAGTAGCGTTTCTGTGATGCATAATGAAATTTCCGGCGAATAATCACGCGTACATTGACGGTGCCAACCTGCATAAAGGCATCGCAGATTCGGGGTGGCGTTTGGACTATAAGCGATTTCGGGTGTGGCTGACGGAGAAATATAATGTTCGCACGGCATATCTTTTTATCGGCCTGATACCGAAGTATAAGGAACTCTACACCTATCTCCAAGAATGCGGGTTTACCCTTATCTTCAAAGAGGTGGTGTACGACGGAGACGGTAAACCCAAGGGGAATTGCGATGCGGATCTTGTACTGCACAGTGTCTGTGATACGTATGAGAACAAATTTGACAGCGCTCTCCTCGTGACCAGCGACGGCGATTATGCAGGACTGGTTAGTTTCCTTATGCAAAGGAAAAAGTTTCTTGCTATCCTTTCTCCGCATCCGGCAGAAAAGTGCTCAATTCTCCTTAAGCGGACGGGAGCACGAATATCATACATAAGCGATCAGCGCCGTCTTTTGGAACTCCTCGGAAAAGAAAAAGCCCCCGACGGGGACAAAACCCCACAAGGGCCTCTTTCGTGAGTATATGTGCAGTATATCAAATGCCAACTGAAAGTCAAGAGATTATTCCACAGTTCTCGTAGACGTGTATACTATGCCCCCAGAACAAAGCCCACAACAACATGTCCCGCAACCTCCGCCCATGGCGCAGGTACCAGCGCGGAAGCCCGCGATACGCACCATGCGCTCGGATGCCGAGGCGTTGTTCAAGACGACCAAGCCGTCTCTGATACAGATGATTGGCACGCAACAGATAGCACCACCATCTGCTCGCCTTGCCGCGCCATCAAAAGTAAAAATACCCATGATGCTGATCGGCGTACTCATACTCGCCGTGATTGGCGGGGGAGCATATTACCTCTTGCAGACGCTCACATCCAGTACCAATACCGCGA
>CAYIBQ010000070.1:0-3386 GCA_964361695.1 uncultured Candidatus Saccharibacteria bacterium
TTTTCAAAAAACAACTTCAAACTCCGAAACGTTCGGAGCTATAAACCAAAATATCATATTTATCAATTTTTCGCAAGGGAGCGGGCAGAATCGAAACCCCGCCGCCATGTTCGTTAGAACAGAGCCGAGTAGAAAAATTGCCTTTACATTTTTTTATTTTGCGCGAGCCGTTTTTTGTTTTAGAAGGAAAAGGCAATTTTTCTGCGAGGCAGTGCCGTTTCGCGGCACAGCGGCGGGGCGGAGCGAATTGGATTTTTTCAGAGATTTTCGGTAAAATAGGTTCGAGCTTGGTTGTGGAGCGGCCTGCGGGAATGGAAAATCCGGAACTGATGACCGGCAATGCTGAAATTGAAGCAAAAAAACTGTATCCCAACGGCATGGGCATCGGCATTTACTTTGCCAAGCGGGTAATCCGCGACCATGGCGGCAATGTGGGTGCGTTTTCCGAAGGCGTGGGCAAAGGGAGCACGTTCTGGATGGAATTGCCGATGAAAAAGCAGGCGTAGCCGATACTTGCAAAGATGCCTGTCTTATGATATAGTCAGTACCTGTCAGTACCGGCACAGGAAGCCCTCAATCCGACCACCTCATTTTTTTGTTTCTTTTCTCTGCGCTACGGCGCTTTTTTCGTTTCCGGTGTGTATCCATCATTTCTTGCGGCGTTCGGTAGCGAAGGATTTTCATGATTCTTCTGTTGAGTTTCGCTTCCACTCCCCTGATGTACTTTTTGGTGTATCGGGACAGGTCGTTTCCTTTGGGAATGTCTCTGCGTATGATCTTGTTCGTATGTTCAACCGATCCCTTCTCCCACGAGTGGTACGGATGACAGAAGTATATTCTGATCCCGAGTATCCGCTCCAGTTCCTTGTGGTGCCGGAACAGGATATCATTGTCCGTCGTCATGCTGCGCCATTCGGGGTATCGCGCTTTGATCCCCAGGCATGCGGCCGTTACCGCCGCAAGGGACAGACGGCGTATCGGCTCAAGAAAGGCAATGCGCAGCTTCCGATCCACGACCACGAGGAGCCGTCCTTTCCCCGATGCCCCCGATACGATGAAGTCGCCTTCCGCGTCTCCGACTCTCATTCTTTTGTTGATATATGCGGGTCTGCGGTCAATGAAGGTGCGGTCAGTGAGGGGCTTGGCTCTCGGATGTTTCCGCCTTCGCCGTCGCCGTTTCAGCCACCGATACGCTTCTACCCGCCGTCCATATGGGCTTTTGATATACCGGTAGATCGTGTCTTTTGAGACGCGGGGCAGGCGCTGTTCGCTGCGGGTGAGGCGACCCGCGATCGCTTCCGGCGACTGATCGTCATACAGGAGGCGCTCCACAAACGCCCGCAGTTTCTGATGTGCCACGATCCGCAGGCCTTGATAGCGGGCGTCTCTTCGGCGCACGTACGCTTTGTGATCGGCCTTTCGGGGATCGTATCTCCCACGAACCCGATTTCTCTTGAGCTCATCCAGAATACTGGAATGGCTGCGGCCCAGATGTCGCGCAATATTTCTGACGGCATATCCCTTCGCTCGCAGGGTGCCGATGTCAAACCGCTCGCTGCGGGTGATTTTTGTATGATGCCGATTATTTTTTTCATGACGCAATCATAGCAAGTGGTCGGATTCAAATGCGAATGTGCCACCTTTTCATTTAAATAACAGCATGTCGTGCCTATTGGCACAGGAGGTTCTAAATGGACCCGACATTGTGGGTTAGTTACGCGCTGAAAGAAGGTCTCGGCATGGGGTTGATGAAAATCGGGCAGGGATATGTAGGCGCCCAAAGCCCGACTCTATGGCATCTCGTTCTTGCGACGGGACTAGTGGGACTTGTGATGACCGTTGTGGGTTTTTTGGTTCTCCTCTACGCCAAGGAGAAATTTTATCCCGGCGGGGGGTATCTGATCGGATCTCTTTTGTCAGGCGTTGCCATGTTTGGCGCCACGTTTTGTGCTTTTGCCGCTTTGCGCGCAGGGGCAGATATGGGTGCCAACACGTTTTTGGGAAACGCAATTGTCATCGTGCCCGCCGCCATTATCGGCCGTTTGCGATTTAAGGAAAAAGTCGGACTATCGCAATGGCTCGGTATCGTTGTGGCAATTGCAAGTGCTGTGTGCGTGACAATGCCAACGCTAGATAGGGGCGGCGGATGGGCGTGGATCGTGTGGTCGCTGGGGACTTTGGCGTTTGCCACGTTCATGCGGCTATTTCCGAAAGAGCTGGCGGTTTGGGGCAGACGGCATGGCTTGCCGCCAATCCATTCGGGTCAACAGCTCTTTTGGGGAGGGGTTGCGATGACATTTTGTATTGTCGTTGCATCCTCACAGGAGGGTCCCGCGCAGGATGTTTTTAGGCCAGAACCCCTGTTGCTTATTGGGGCAGTAGGTATCTCCAATGTTTTTTGGTGGAGATACCGCCTCCTCGCATATATTGCAAAAGCTCCTATGTCGGTGAAAGATCTTCCGACATTGCCGGTGTATCTGGCTACGGCCTCACTGGGAGGATGTCTGCTTTTCGGAGATACGTTTGGACTCTGGAAAGCGTTTGGGTTTTTCTTATTCTTCCCCGCCTTTTTTCTGGCTCAGGAAGGATCGTGGGGATACTGCAAGCGTCTCCTGGGGGAGTATCGCTGGCGGATACGGTCTCCGATCTATCTGGATCGGTGTACCGAACAGCCAGAACCGGCCCAGCCACGGGTACGGGTTGGCTGATAAAGTGTGCGCTTTCGTGTCGGCAACGGACGAAGGCGCTTTTTTATATAGAGAGATTTACTATAGAGGTTTCGCCTCTATAGTGGGGCATTTGGAGCATGTTCGGAAACCCCGTATTCTGCTGCAATCGCAGAATTTCGGCTGCGGCACTCAACGGCTCGCACTCGGCGTATCAACCGATACGCCTCCTGCTCCGCCGGAGCGCCTCGCTCGAAATTCTGCGATTTCGCTACGAAAGAGGGTTTCCGAACATGCTCCATACCTGTTTATTTCTATTGAAATATCCTAAGATATAGGAGTGGTATACCATATACGGCAGGAAAAATTTGAGGGGCCGCTGGAGCTTCTGCTTGATCTGATTGAAAAGGAAAAAATCGCGATTTCTGAAATTTCGCTCGCGCGCGTGGCCGAAGAATACCTGGCGCATGTACGGCAGATGGCAGTACCTGATCCGGAGGAATTGGCGGGGTTTCTGGTGGTGGCGGTTCAGCTCATGCTGATAAAATCGCGCTCGCTCCTGCCGGGGCTCGCAGTACCCGCGGAAGAAGAACAATCCATCGCCGAGCTGGAAGATCGTCTGCGCACGCTCCAAGCGCTCCGCGCCGTTGCCCTAGAGATAAAGGATATAGAACGGCGGGGACGGCACGTGTATGGCCGCGATGCGTATCAGGGCATGGC
>CAYIBQ010000071.1:0-3344 GCA_964361695.1 uncultured Candidatus Saccharibacteria bacterium
GAACTCTGGGCAAAGACATATTCAGACCATAATGAGTGGAAAGAAAAGTTTGCTTCTATACCAATTGAGGGAGACCACGGCAAACGATATTACCAAGAGCTAGCGATCAACAATGCGCTTGATGCGGTGGCAGAAGAAAAGACACGAATACTGCTCACCATGGCGACCGGCACCGGCAAAACCGCCGTGGCGGCTCAAATAGCGTGGAAACTTTTTCAGACGCGATGGAATCTCAAAAGAGACGGGACGCGCAGGCCGAGAATATTGTTTTTAGCCGACAGAAACTTTCTTGCCGATCAGGCGTTTGGCAATGATTTTGCCATATTCCCCAGCGACGCGAGGGTGCGCATAAACCCCCTTGATATACGCAGGAACGGAGCGGTGCCTATGGGCGGAAGCATCTACTTCACGATATTTCAGACATTTATGAGCGGGGCGAATGGCACTCCCTATTTCGGAGAATATCCTTCTGACTTTTTTGATTTTATTATCATTGACGAGTGCCATCGCGGGGGAGCTAATGACGAGGGCAACTGGCGAGGTATTTTGGAATACTTTTCTCCGGCAGTACAACTTGGTCTTACTGCTACGCCAAGACGACAAGGCAATGTGGACACCTACGAATATTTTGGCGAGCCGGTTTATATTTATTCTCTCAAAGAAGGCGTGAACGATGGATTCCTTACGCCATTTAAGGTGAAGCGTATCAAGACGACGCTTGATGATTATATTTACACTTCTGACGACCAAGTCGTGGAGGGTGAAGTGGAGGAGGGCAAGATATATGAGGAGTCGGATTTCAACAAAATCATCGTCATCAAAGAGCGGGAGGCAAAGCGAGTGCGCATTGTGCTCGACGAAATCAACCAAAATGAAAAGACGGTCATCTTCTGCGCAAACCAGGACCATGCGCTGGCGGTGCGCGATCTGGTCAATCAGATGAAGGACAGCAAGGACCCGAGCTACTGCCAGCGGGTCACGGCAAATGACGGCGCTCGCGGGGAGCAATACCTGCGCGAGTTTCAAGACAACGAGAAGACCGTCCCGACTGTTTTGACGACATCGCAAAAGCTCTCTACGGGCATGGATGCAAGAAATGTGCGTAATATCGTGCTGATGCGGCCGGTAAACTCCATGATTGAGTTCAAGCAGATCATCGGACGAGGGACTCGTCTTTTTGACGGAAAAGAATACTTCACTATTTATGACTTCGTAGATGCGTATCGCCATTTTGCCGACCCCGCATGGGATGGCGAACCCATAGACGAGACAACGGGAGAAGATTCAAAAGAGATTGCTTACAAGGAAAAACTCGTTGACCCCGGCCTTGTTATCCGTGATGCGCCGGCTGAAGAAAAACAAAAAATAAGGATTAAATTACGCGACGGCAAGGAGCGTGAAATTCAACACCTTATAGCCACATCATTCTGGAGTGCGGATGGCAAGCCGGTTTCGGTGCAAGAGTTTATGGATAACATGTTTGGCGCTATGCCGGAGTTTTTCAAGAGCGAGGAGGATCTGCGCAAGATATGGTCTGATCCTGTTACCAGAAAGGCGTTTCTTGAGAAGATCGCCGCTCTTGGATACGGCAAGGACGAGTTGGAGATGTTACAGAAAATGATTAGTGCAGAGAACAGTGATCTTTTTGATGTCCTGAATTATATTTCATTCTTGCACCCCACCATCTCCAGAGTTGAGCGAGTGGAGCAAGCAAAAGGAAAGATATTTGAGGGACTAAACGAGAAACAAAGAGAATTTCTTGATTTCGTATTGTCGAAGTACGAGGAAAAAGGTGTTGAGGAACTTGATGAGGAAAAATTGCCGGTACTCTTGAACTTGAAGTATCACGCCATTGCTGATGCGGTAAGTACACTTGGTGAAGTAGATGCTATTCGGTCTGTTTTCTTTGGATTTCAGAGAGTCCTGTATGCTAAAGCATAATCTGTAAGAATTACCAGCGTTGTTTATAGTTTTCCGACAACTCCGGCTCTATCTTAGAAGAAAAGCGTAAACAACGCTCCGATTTCTTACATGCCTATAAATTCGGACAGCGTTACCGTGAACTGGACGACGGACAGTGTTGCGAACGCGGAAGTGGAATACGGCACGACGGCAGGATATGGTGATCTCACGCCGCTTGATACATCCCTTTCGCTTACCCATAGCGTCACTCTCACCGGTCTCACTGCCAACACCGAATACCACTACCGCATCCGTACCGCCGACGAGATTGGCAATACCGCCGCCAGTCCGGACAATACCTTTACCACGGCTTCAATTACATCCGGTACCCCGGTCTCTGGATACGTCGGATACAAGACGCGGCACCGAATGCAACAACTGACCGGTTTCTAGATTTGCTTAATTTTCAAAAGTTAAGCACATCGTCCCACCCTCTTAAAGGCAAGTGTAAGAGAAGATATAAAGGCCGCTCTCAAGTGGCCTTTATTTGATTCGCCCTGCTGTGTTACCATGCTCCCATGCATAAACTCCGGCTCTACAACTCGCGAAGCAGGGACAAAGAGCCGTTTTCCGCCCGTGGCGGGCGCGTCGGCATATACGTGTGCGGCATTACGCCCTATGACGTGACACACCTGGGACATGCCTTCACCTATACCTTTTTTGATGTCTTGGGACGGTTCCTGCGCCACAGCGGATATCGCACGACATATGTGCAGAATCTGACGGATATTGACGACGACATCATCAGAAAAGCCCGCGAGAAAAAAAGAGATTGGCGAAAGCTGGGAGAAGAAAATGCCCAGAAATTCCTGGATGATGGCGCGTGGCTCGGCAACACACCGCCCGACATCTATCCCCGTGCTACGGATCACATACCGGACATTATTATGTTTACCGAAAAACTTCTGCGCAAGGGGATTGCGTATGAGAAGAACGGCAGTGTCTATTTTGAAGCGCGCAAAGATACTGCTTTCGGTTCATTGAGCCGTCTATCATACCGGCAGATGCTGACGCTCGCCAACGCGCGGGGGAACGATCCGCGCGATCCAAACAAAAAAGACCCGATGGATTTTGTCTTATGGCAAAAGAAAGCCCCGGGAGAACCGTCGTGGGATTCGCCGTGGGGAGTCAAAGCAAATGGCTTTGCTTTGACTGGTAGGCCTGGATGGCACATTGAATGTAGCGCCATGGCGACGCGATACCTCGGCGCTACCATAGACATCCACGGCGGAGGAGGGGATTTACTGTTTCCCCATCATGAAAGCGAAGAAGCACAGTCCAGAGCCGCGACGGGCAGACCGCTCGCGAGATGGTGGATGCATGTAGGAATGCTACGATACCAAGGACAAAAAATGTCCAAATCGCTCGGCAATCTGGTGCTC
>CAYIBQ010000072.1:0-3320 GCA_964361695.1 uncultured Candidatus Saccharibacteria bacterium
CAGCAGAATGCCGCGCCTTGAAAATCCCGCTCCTGCACTGTCCGCCGCTTCTGTTTATCATGATGGGGTTTGCGACTATCGCCGCGATGGCCGCCTCATACATTGTTGCCAGTCGCTACACCGACCAGCCGGAAATTGCCGCGCTCATCGTAAGTTTCGTCGCCGGACTTTTTTTCATCATCGGCAATCTCGTTATTCGCGGATTCAATGAGGTTGCGGAGGCAAACCGCATGAAGAGCGAGTTCATTTCCATTATTTCGCATCAGCTCGGCACACCTTTGTCCATCTTTCGCATGACGCTGGGACTCATTGAGCGAAAGCAGACGGCAGAAGGCATCGCCGAGCATCTGCCCACGCTGACCGACACCGCGGACCGCATGATACGCCTGGTCAATGCTCTGCTGGAAGTCAACCGCATTGAAGCGTCACATCTCGTGCTTAAATCCGAAGCCGTGGATGCTGATGCCGTGACCCGTGGACTGATAGATGATTTCAAATCATATGCTACGGCGCACAAAGTCAGGATTGCCTATCATGCGCCTGATCATGCGCCGACAGTGCAGGCAGACCGAGAAAAACTGGACATGGCGCTTCAGAACCTGTTGGACAATGCCGTGCGCTATACTCTGGACGGGGGAACGGTGACCGTGACGCTGTCCGCGGGTCAGGGGGTGGTGCGTTGGGATATTGTTGACCAGGGCATGGGCATTCCCGCGGCGCAACACCCGTACATTTTTCAAAAATTTTTCCGCGGAGAGAACGGACAGGCGCGCGACACACACGGATCGGGTATTGGCTTGTATATCGCCAAGGCCATCGTGGAAGCATCGGGAGGGACGATCGGGTTTATATCCAAGGAGGGCAAGGGAACTACGTTTTGGTTTACATTACCGGTAGCGGAAAACAAGACAAAGTAGAATATGACGACCTACGACGATTTCAAAAGGAGGTTCAAGTTATTGGCTGATAAGAACCAACATTTGGTCATCAATACCTTGTCAAATATTTTTACCATGCGGCTGATAGGCAACAAATCGCATGGCGATTTGGCGGAGATTGGCATGGCTGAATTTATCAACCAATTCATGTATGACTACAAAAGTATTCATGTGGGTAAGGATCTGTTTCGCGCAAAAGAACATGAAGAGGACATCATGATCATCAGCGAAATTACCAAAGAGAAGTTTCCATTGAGTCTCAAGGCGTACGGTGACGGTCCCCTCCAGCTTTCAACGGACAGTGATCAGAATATGTTTCCATTTCTTGAAAGACAAGGCACAGATGTTACCGGTGAAAAGAAAATAGAAGCGATTTTCGGAGCTAAAGAATTTGCTGATTTTGACGCGATCAATGTCATGCCGCTCATTTATGACGAGAAGAAACAGCAGTGCAATATAATGATTTTTAATCATAAAAAAGCGGCAGATGCGACTCGTAGGATTGTTTATATTGGGAAAAATCAAAAATTTGATATTGATTCAAAAAATGTAATATCGGGAAAAGGCAGAACGCATCCAATTTTTATGTTTGTTGATACCGATAGCCATTACATATGTGAAGTGAGATATGGCGGCGCATCTGCAAATGCGTTACAACGCGGTCTTTGGACGCATACAAAAAACGCCGCCTCTTATTTTGATTCACTCACGAGCGGCTGGATAGATTACTCTCATAATCATACACTCGTTAGGTTATTTAGCTTGGCATTAAACAGTTCTGAGCGGGGACACAAAATAGCAAATGATATTCTACAAAAAGATATAGAAAGATTAAAAACTTTATGATAGACAGGCGATTGAATATATTCGGGAAAAGTATTTTACCAACGCCTCCGACAGAGGGTATAAAGTATGTCGGCTCTAAGCTCAAAATTTTACCTTATATTGTTGAGATTTTGAGCGATTTAGATGTTAGGAATGTATGTGATGGTTTTAGCGGCTCTACTCGTGTTTCGCAGGCATTTGCTCAGTTGGGATATGACACCACCTCAAGTGATATTTCGATATGGTCTGAAGTGTTTGCAACCTGCTATCTGCGCTCTAATAAATCAAAGGGATTTTATCAAAAAATAATAGATCATCTCAATGGCCTGAAGGGATACGATGGGTGGTATACGCAACATTACGGAGCAGAACCGACAGGAACGAAACGACCGTTTCAAACAAAAAATACCCGCAAGCTGGACGCGATACGAGACGAGATAGAGAATCTTAATTTAGAGTGGGAAGATAAATGCGTAGTTCTCGCGAGTTTAATTTATGCGCTCGATTCGGTGGACAGCACCTTGGGACACTATGTGTCTTATCTGTCAGAATGGTCGCCCCGTTCGTATAAAGATATGGTAATGAAATTACCCGCTCGATTTGAATGCAGGGGTAAAAATAAGGTATTGCGCGGCGATATTTTTGAAACAATGTCGGAAAATGAATTTGATTTTGTCTATCTTGATCCGCCATACGGATCTAACAACGAAAAAATGCCTCCGAGCAGAGTTCGCTATGCCGCGTATTATCATATCTGGACAACAATTATCAATCACGACAGGCCCGTTGTTTTTGGTAAAGCAAATCGGAGAGACGATAGCCGAGATCAAATGGCGGGTTCCGTCTTTGAAGAGTTTAGGAAAGATAAAACCGGCTCGTTTATTGCTCTACAATCGTTGCGTAAGTTGATACAAGAGACCAATTCTCGCTATATTTTATTGTCTTACAGTTCAGGCGGAAGGGCTACAAAGCAAGAATTAAATAATATCATCGATGAATCGGGTGAGTTATTAAAAGCAATTGAAATTGACTATAAAAAGAATGTAATGGGCAATATGCGCTGGACAAATAAGTGGATCAATAGTGATGAAAAACATCATGAGTATCTGTTTTTGATGGAGAAAAAGAGTGTGCCGCCAAAGAAAAGGTTGGTGCTCTACCCCGCCACACTTAGTAGCGCAAAATATTCTAAGGTTTAATCTATCAAACTAAATATTGTGTTGCGATGAAAAAAATACTTTTTATTGAAGACGAATCGGCATTGCAGAAAGCCGTAACCGCAGTACTCGCGGAAGAGGGATTTGAGGTGCGCTCGGCAGTCACCGGCGAGGACGGGCTGGCGTTGGCCAAACGAGACGTCCCGGACATTATCCTCCTTGATTTGGTACTGCCGCAAAAGGACGGATTTGCCGTGCTGGAAGAATTGAAAAAAGATCCTGCAACCAGCCGCGTGCCCGTCATTATCATGTCCAATCTTGAGAGTAGCGCCGATGTCCAGAAAGCGCTTGATCGCGGCGCCATGACCTATCTGGTCAAGATGAATTATAAGCTGGAAGA
>CAYIBQ010000073.1:0-3253 GCA_964361695.1 uncultured Candidatus Saccharibacteria bacterium
TTTGGCTTATATAAGGCAATTACCGTCCATTTTTCATTTTAGAAAGGGAATGTCGTTGACAGGGGTAGGGGAAAGGAGTATAATGGGAGTCATAGCTTAGTATTAAAACACATTGAACGGGCAAAAGCGGTTTCGCTGATGTTGCCAGGCCAACGGCGTTTTAAGAAGAGCAAGGTCGTTATAAGTATATTTGCATGTTTTCCGTTTTCAGGCACTACATTTTGTAAGTGTCGGAACATCGGAGGACTGCACAGATTTCGTGGCCTTCCAAGATCAGCGAAGCGGAGGCGGCGGATGGCAGGACGATCGTCCGCGCTATGATGTCACTTGTTCCAAGTGCGGCGCGCCCGATACTGTCCCGTTCCCCCCGACTCCAGGACGCGATGTCTTTTGCCGGAATTGTTGGCGTGAAGCCAACCCCCGGCCGATGAATCGCGGTGGTGGTGGCGGCGGACGCGGCTTTAGCCGATAGTCCCCCCCAAAAAATCCCTCCCGACGTAATGTCGGGGGGGTTTTTGATTTCCTCCGGCATCACTGATACTATGCTCCTATGGTCATGCCGCTTCACAACTGCCGCGTGTGCGGGAAAACGCTGTACCTGAATCCGGAAAAACAATCCGGCTTGTGCGATGTCTGTCGCCGTGCGCCGCCTTTGCGTAAATGCCTGAAGTGCGGGCTGACCCTGTTATTAGGTCGGGAGCAGACAGGAGGACTGTGTCAGCAGTGTATCGCGGCACCAGTGCGGTGCACGGCATGCAGTCGTACGCTTACCAGCGCTGTAGAAAAAAGTGCGGGCATGTGCAACGAGTGTACGGTATCCAGCAAAGATGCGCCGCGCGGCCGTGTGCGTGCTTTCTAGTTTCTACACCATGAAAACATACGAGCATCTCATTATTGGCGGGGGCATTGCGGGTGTCACTGCCGCCGAAACCATCCGCGGAAAAAAACCGCACGCTACGATTGGCATCGTATCATCCGAGCCGCATGTGCTGTATTCGCGCGTACTCCTGCCGTCATATCTGAAGAATAAAATCAGGCGCGAGCAGGTCTTTCTTAGGAAAGAGGATGATTTTGCCCGAGTCCGTATTGACTTCTTGCGTGATAGTACGGTGGCGGGGGTGGACATGGTATCGCGTCGGGTAACGCTTGCCGATGGGGAAGAACTTGGATATGGAACATTGCTCATCTCTGCCGGAGGCAGGGTGCGTGCATGGCCGCACGGCGTGACCGAAGAAGGCATATACCGCCTCCAGACGATTGACGATGCTGACCGCCTGTACGGAGCACTGCCTGCAATACGCCAGCCCGTGGTCATCGGATCGTCATTTATCGCGCTTGAATTTATTGAGACATTTCTTCTGCGCGGCATGGTGCCGCGCCTGCTCATGCGCGGGCCGCATTTTTTTGAATCCATGCTGGACAATGAGGGCGCGTCTTTGCTGGAAGAACATATGATACGGCAAGGTGCGACGCTTATGCGGGAAGATGAAGTGGCGGGTATGGAGCGCATCGGCGCGATGATACAGATCCAGACGCGCGGGGGAAAAATTATAGAAGCCGACGCCGTGGCCGTGGGTATCGGCATCGGACGGAACATGGATTTTCTGGATAATTCCGGGGTCGTGTGCGGCACACACGGCGTTCGGACCGATGAGTTTTTGCAGACAAGCATGCCCGGTGTCTTTGCGGCGGGGGATATAACTGAATATAGGGATATCAGATCAGGACAGCACGCCATGGCTGGTAACTGGACGAACGCGATGTTGCAGGGCAGGCAGGCGGGCATGAATATGGCGGGCGAACGAGGTGTTTTTTCCGCTGTTCCGGCATACTCAATCGTACATCTGGGCCTCAACATCACGGCACTGGGCATGTGTAGCAACGATCTGGAAACCATAAGCCGGATGGATCAGACGACACGGCAATACGAGCGTTTTTTTATCCGTGACGGGGTACTCGCAGGCGCTTTTCTCATCAATCGCTTTGTGGACAAACCCGTGCTTGCAGAGATGATAGCGCGCCAGACAGTCATCGCTCCCTATGCTGACCGACTCCGCGACATGGCATTTGACATTCGCACGATATCGGCGATACTTGAGGGACACGCATAATACATAATTACTTTATTTTTTATGGAAGAAAATCAGGAAACACAAGAAGAATCCTCGCCGTCTGCTTCAGCGGCAAATCCATATGTCATACCGATCTCTATTCTGATAGCTGGGGGGTTGATTGCGGGCGCGGTGCTGTATTCAAACGGCTCGGGCGCGGTTCCTGCTCCCGAGGGTCAGCAAGCGGCCGCTGGAACGGTGGCGGTTGCGGATCTTGCCGATGATGACGCGGTGCTGGGCAATCCCGACGCGCCGGTGACGATTGTAGAGTTCAGCGATTTCCAGTGTCCTTTTTGTAGAAAATTTTGGAAAGAGACGCTTCCGCAGATAAAGCAGGAGTACCTCGCGACGGGAAAGGCAAAGTTTATCTATCGCGATTTCCCGCTCGCACAGATTCACCCGGGAGCCATGCCTGGAGCGTGGGGTGCCGAATGCGCCCGCGCGCAAAACAAGTTCTGGGAAATGCACGACGCGATATTTGAAGAACAGGAAAAGCAAGGAGCCGGTACGATTCCGTTTACCGCCGAAGACATAAAGCGCTGGGCCATGCAGATCGGCCTCAATACCTCGCAATTCAACCAGTGCCTTGACGCCGGAACCTACAAACAAGAAGTGGAAAAAGACACCGCGGACGGTACTGCGGCTGGCGTGAGCGGGACGCCCGCGACGTTTATCAACGGCCAGCTCGTATCCGGTGCCCAGCCATTTGCGGCCTTCAAGGCAATCATTGACGAAGAACTCGCAAAAATATCTCAATAACCATGGCAAAAGTAATTATTTATTCAACGCCGTTTTGCGTATACTGCAAGATGTCCAAGGACTTCTTTCAGAAAAACAATGTCGCGTACGAGGAGAAAGACGTCGCCGTAGATCTGACCGCGCGCGAAGACATGATCCGTAAGTCCGGCCAGATGGGGGTGCCCGTGATTGACGTGGACGGCAGTATTGTCGTGGGTTTTGACCAGGGTCGCCTCAAACAGCTTCTGCATCTGGAAGTCGCGGCATGAGGCTCTATGAGAAAAGTATCGCGGAGTATGATGATACGGGGATCGGCGGTGCTCATTATGGGAGCCGCCGCTTTTTCTCTGGCCGCTTTTCTCTGGTACGGATATGATGCGTCTGAAAAAAAGGAGGATCGTCCT
>CAYIBQ010000074.1:0-3178 GCA_964361695.1 uncultured Candidatus Saccharibacteria bacterium
AGCGTCTTGCCCGCGCCGACTATGAGCATGATGCCGAATAAACTCTGAAAATGTTCCGGAGAAATTTGATAGGACAACCATACGCCTACTGGCGTCCCTATGATTGCCGGCAACCAAACATGACGCAGGTCTTGTGTGTCAAGCCGTTTGGCTCTATGAAAAAGCCATGTACTGAAGAGCATTAAGAACGCGCTCACTATGAGAGACGCGAGTATACTCTCATCGCGGGAGAATCCGATGCTAAGAAATGTCGGTATGACCAAAACCCCTGCGCCCATACCGAGGAGGGGCGAACCTATTCCCGCAATCAAACTCCAGGCGGCGGTTGTGGTCCATGTGCCAACGGATATATAGGTAAATAATTGTTCAGGGATAACCCCAAGTAATTTGAGGCCGACAAAAAGAAGGATACCGATAAATAGCTGGCGCAAATGTTTCTCTTTGAGCCGCTTCTCGTAGAGGTTTCCGAAGACGGCTCCGATCATTCCGAATGCGATCGAAATAAGGAGAATCTGCGCTTTCTGCCAATCAATGTGGAGAATCTGAATAGGCCAGAGAATCCTCACTATAATACTCGTCAGCACAGAGATGGAGATAGTGGCAAGGGTTAAACCGTTGGCACGCTTCATATCGCGCTCAAGCCACCATTGCACCATCCAGTTAAAAAAGAGTGATCCGGCCGTGCCAAAAAACCCGCTCAATGCGCTTGCGGCGAAGCTCGTGATTTTCAGTTTTTTCTCATCGCTTAAACCAATCTCGTGTGTTTGAGTGATCATGGATGTTCTTTCTTAACGCCCGCCAAACTCCGGCAATGTTCCAATGGTGAAATCTCCTTTTGTCATGGTATTTTGAGAAACATAAAACCCCTCATTTAAGAGGGGTTTTATCCGTGCGGATATTCATCAGAAGTCATTATCGCAAGGTGCGTCTTGGGTATCAGCCACCCGTGGAAACGCGCCTTTATGCCGCCGCCCAAAAATGGCATTATCATCGGCACAGATTCCTTCCCGCCGCATGTCATAGTAATTGCCATCTTATATCATTTCCTTAAAAATGTCAAGCCCTTGTTCAGATTTGACTTTGGTGAATAACAAAATGTAGAGCTCCGCCCCAAAATGTGCCTGATATCCGGTATTGGTGCCGATAATGGCGGCGGTCATGATGGCCAGCGCTCCACAAGGAGCAGATTTTTATGTTCTCCTGGCATATGTGTCCATATCTCCTCCGTCACAAAAGGCATAAACGGATGCAAAAGTTTTATGAGTGTTGCATGAAACTCAAGCAGGACGGCTTGTGCAGTTGCTTTTTCGGGGCTTTCGTCCGTTGCGCCAAGGCGCGGTTTCATTTTTTCAATCACCTCATCGGCATAATAGTGCCAAAAGAAGTGATACAGACGGTCCGCCGCATGGTGAAACCGATATTTTTCAAGATCGGCAGTCGTATCTTTTGAGAGTTTTTTCAGTTTGGCGAGCATTTGCGTGTCTTGTTTTGTATATTTGACTTTGTTTTTCACCGGTGCCGTGGGTGCGTGCATCAGCACAAACCGCGTCGCATTCCATATTTTATTCGCAAAATTGCGGTATCCGCGTATCTTCTCCTCCGATATCACGGCGTCATTGCCCGGCAGGTTGCCGATGGTCAGCGCCATGCGCACGGCATCCGTGCCGTACTGCTCCGCCACCCCCAAGGGGTCCATGACGTTTCCTTTTGATTTTGACATTTTTTGCCTGTCTTTGTCGCGCACAAGTCCGTGCAGATACACGGTCTTGAAGGGGATTTTGCCCGTGCGGGCAATCCCGAGCATCACCATCCGCGCCACCCAGAAAAACAAAATATCCCATCCTGTCTCCATGACATCGGTCGGATAGAATGTCTTGTAGTCCTTGCCGTCCGGGTATCCGAGCGCCAAAAATGGCCACTGTCCTGATGAAAACCATGTATCAAATACTTCGTATGGGCGATCTGTATTATCTAAGCCGCATTTGGGACATACAGGTTTGTTTATAGAGATGATTGGATCATAAATAACAAACTGAGATTGCTCGTTGATGCGTTCGTATGTGACATTATCGCAATCCTGATTAGTGCAATACCATGCTGGTATTCTAATGCCCCAGATGATTTGCCGCGAGATGGGCCAGTCGCGGATGTTGCGCAACCAATGAAGATATACTTTCTTAAATCGGGGCGGGATGAATTTTATTTTCCCCTGCTCCACGACTTTGATTGCGGGTTCCGCCAGCGGCTTCATCTTCAGAAACCACTGCGGCAGAATTTGCGGCTCAATGGGCTGTTCGCACTTGTAGCAGACGGATATTTTGTGATCGTATCCCTCCTCCACTTTGACGAGCAGGCCTTTTTCTTTGAGTTTGTCCGCGATTTTGTGGCGCGCTTCCGCGATCTTCTGTCCTACAAACTCTCCCGCGATCGGCATGAGGCGTCCGTAGCGGTCAATTACCTGCTCTTTATCCAGGTGATGCCTCTCGGCCATCTCAAAATCCACCGGATCGTGCCATGGCGTGATCGTCATGACACCCGTGCCAAATGACATATCAATATCATCGTCTTTGATGATCGTGGCGGTGATTTTTCCGTTGATCCACTCCAGATCAAATTTTTCCCCGTCTTTGTACTTGGTATACCTTTTGTCTTTTGGGTGCATGACCACGTATTTGTCTCCGAATTTTGTTTCGGGACGCGCGGTTGCAATGACAAACGGGCCGTACTGGAAATAATACAGAGGATCTTTTTTCTCAACGTGCTTGGTCTCCAAGTCTGCGAGCGCGGTCTGATGCTTCACGCACCAGTTGACAATGCGCTCGCCGCGGTAGATGAGGCCTTTATGATAAAAATCCACAAATGCTGACTGGGTTTTCTGCACGATATCGGGGTCAAGCGTGAATTTCTCGCGCGACCAGTCGCACGACGCTCCGAGTTTACGGAGCTGTCGCTCCATATTCTTTTTATTCTCCTGCGTGAATGCGAGCATTTCCTCGTACAACTGCTCGCGCGGGATTTTGAAGCGGCTCCTCCCCTCTTTTTCAAGTTTTTTATCAAACACCACCTGTGTCTCAAATCCTGCGTGATCCGCGCCCGGAAGCCAGAGGGCTTTGAATCCGCGCATTCGTTTGTAGCGCGTCATGATGTCCTGGAGAGTGACAAAAACCGCATGGCCGAT
>CAYIBQ010000075.1:0-3176 GCA_964361695.1 uncultured Candidatus Saccharibacteria bacterium
CGCCGTCGCCCGTTACATCCAGCGCGGCGCATTTGGCCACCGCGTCGTTCACTCTATCCCGTCTTGTTGAGAAACGCTCGGCTACTACCACATACGCGCCGTAGGTATTTTTTAATTTCGTTTCCAACGCTTGAACCACATCCCAATTCACCTCAGCTTCCGTGATAAGTTTTTCATCTATGATATTGGAAGCTCCGTATTCAACATCATTGTGTCCGGCATCCAGCGCGATGATTTTCCCCGCTAATGGGTTTGTTTCAGCTACGGCAACGAAGTTGCCGGTTGCCAAAGCCAGAGCAAAGGCAACCGATAAGAAAGTAATTTTTTTCATAGTTATTATTGTTTTTTAGTTAAGTCAGTAATCGGTGCTGGCGGGGTCGGCCTTGCTTTGCGTAGAAACACAAAGCCCCATTATTCAATTACGGATCTATAATAGCGGAAAACAGAAAACTTGAAAAGTCAGCTGGGTTTTGTTCTCTCCCCCCTTCTCCATTCGCATATCGCGGCGCAAAAATGTTACTTCACCTGTACGACGCCGAGCATGTCCAAGAAGTATGTTTCTATGGCTATGTCGGGAAATCTTTCTGCCACCGCGCCTGTAGCTTTTTTGAGTTCTTCCTGATGAAATGCGAATTGTTTTTCTTCGTCGCCGTCAAAACGCGCGAGGCCGCCATAGGCACCGCAATCGTAGTGCGTAAACAGCATGACGCGGGCGGTGTGATGCAAACGTATGGATTTTTCCAATTCGCGGAGCATGAAATCGCGGTCGCCCTCTTTTTCGGGGGACGCAAAAATCTTTGCGCCTCCAGCCACGGATTCGGGATCAATGTGACCGAGCCCCTTATCACGGAGAAAATTTTTAAATACTTTCCAAAAACGGTCATCAAAGCACCGCACAACAAATGCTTGGGCGGTGTAATGATCCATCGGGGTCTGAAAGTGATAGAGATAATGCATGCTTTTGTTTATTGAGTCAGGACGATAACCTCGCTTTCCGGGCGCACTTCAATAAAGCCGGATGAAACCGGAATGATTTCTTTTTTTCCCTCTGCGCTCACGACTTCCACATTTGGCCCCGTGATGCTGGAGACCAGGGGGATGTGATGATCCAGCACGGTCATCTGTCCCAGAGACGTGTAGCAAATGAGTTTGCTTGCCATGCCCTGCCAGCGCGTACCCTGAATGGAGTGAATGGCTATTCTCATGGGCGTGATTGTACTATGAGTGTGTGATTTTTTCAAATTGAATGTATGGCTGATACCTTTGCTCACAGGCGTTTGACAAGCTTGGGAGTATGGTGGTACCATGACGTTGGTTACACTACCATGAGTGAGAGGATGAGAGGAGAAAAACCAATGGAAGATCATCGCGACCACGATCTGGAAGCAGAACCGAAGGTAACGCGCTTGTCGCCCGAGTCCGCAGAAGGACGGGAGTTTCTGGAGGCAATGCGGCAGAATGCCACAGCAATGCAAGCCGAGATCGCGCAACGACGGATAGAGCTTGAACAGGCGCAAACTGTCGAGAATAGAGAGCCGATTGAGACGCACATCCGTTTTCTGGAGAATCGGGTGGCAGAGATAGAGGAGTTTATCGCGGATGTAACGCCGGAAGAAGAGGAGCGGACAGAAACAGACGCGGAACGCCGCGAGCGCGTTATGGGTCTTTTGCGAGAGGCCGTAGCTCGATATAAGGAAGACCCGAGTATGGACAAAATAGGGATTCTGATGGAGCCTGACGGTCCGTATATGGCAGGACAGATCGCCGATATCAGAGGTGACGCCATTGTCTGGAATGACGGCCAGGCTTTCCCTATTGAGTACATCTATGATGTAGAAACCACTGATGACCCGGGAGAAGAAGTTCGCTTTCCCGAACAACCGCCGAACGCCTGACCCTATGCCTTATCAGTATCAACAGCTTCCCCCTTCTTTCGGGGAGGCTTTTTCTTTTCTGGTACAGGCCTTTGACTCAAACGCTTATGCCACTTCATCAATGCCGCCTTTCATGTAGAATGTTTCTTCGGGCTTGTCGTCGTGCTTTCCTTCCAGTATTTCCCTGAATCCGCGCACGGTGTCTTCGCGGCGGACAAATTTGCCGGCGATGCCCGCGAACGCCTCTGCCACGAAAAACGGCTGGGACAAAAAGCGTTGGATTCTGCGCGCGCGGTTGACGGTTTTCTTGTCGTCTTCGGACAGCTCTTCCATGCCCAGGATTTTAATGATGTCCTGGAGTTCGGCATAGCGCTGGAGCGTTTTCTGTACATCGCGCGCCACGCGGTAGTGCTCTGTACCGACGATTGAGGGGTGCAATCCTGCCGATGCGGACGCAAGTGGGTCTACTGCGGGATAAATGCCGAGTTCCGTGAGGCCGCGGGAAAGCACGATAGTGGAGTCAAGATGGCCGAACGTGGTGGCAGGCGCCGGGTCGGTAATGTCGTCCGCAGGCACATAAATTGCCTGCACTGATGTGACCGATCCGCGCGTGGTGGAGGTGATGCGCTCCTGCAACTCCCCCATTTCTGATGCGAGCGTGGGCTGGTACCCCACGGCAGAGGGCATGCGGCCGAGCAATGCGGATACCTCGCTTCCCGCCTGCGAGAAACGAAAAATATTGTCAATGAAAAGCAGGACGTTCTTGGACTCGTCATCCCGGAAATATTCGGCCATGGTGAGGGCAGAGAGCGCAACGCGGAGGCGTGCCCCGGGCACTTCGTTCATCTGGCCGAAGACGAGTACTGCCTTGTCCAGCACGTTTGATTCCTTCATTTCCAGAATGAGATCATTGCCCTCGCGCGTGCGCTCCCCTACTCCGGCAAATACCGATACGCCGCCGGATTCCTCGGCCACGTTGCGGATGAGCTCTTTGAGCAGTACGGTCTTGCCCACACCCGCACCCCCGAAAAGCCCCACTTTGCCTCCTTTGATAAGGGGAGCGAGCAGGTCAATCACCTTGATGCCGGTTTCAAAAATTTCCGTTTTGGTGGACTGTTCGGTGAGGGGCGGGGCGGGGCGATGAATCGGCCAGCGCTTGGCAAATTGTTTTTTTGCGGAATCGTCTATCGGATTGCCGAGCACGTTGAAAATGCGCCCCAACGTCTCGGGTCCCACGGGCACCGAGATTTGCGCGCCGGTGTTGTGTACCGCCATGCCGCGCATCAGCCCGTCGGTGGATGC
>CAYIBQ010000076.1:0-3092 GCA_964361695.1 uncultured Candidatus Saccharibacteria bacterium
TAGATCACGAGCTTTCTCGGCTTCGTCCATGAGTCCCATAGTGCTGTATTCGTAGCGCACGCATGGGGTTTGTCAATGCGCCCATGTGGAAAACTTTTTTCCTTTCACCATGCTTGAAGCCGTTATTCCGTGAACTCTTGATTTTTTATCCGAGTTGATGTATAATCTCTATATCGATGATAAGGTCTTTGTTCTGAAGAAAAGAGGAGGGTCACGTGAGAGGTATAGTGGTGTGGTCGTTGGTTGCAGTGGCGGGCTTAACCTCTATCGGATGCGCCGCGAGGGGAGCGCCGATTACGCAGGTCGTCTGTACAAGGCCGGAGTTGCGCGAGAAAAAAGTGCTCATGATGGTTGCGTCTGTCGCTACCGGCGACAGTACGAGCGAGCGGTTCACCGGTGCTGTCGAATCCTCGGTGCAGATGTGGCTTCGGGGCAGGGGTGTGCGCACTGTGGATGTGCCGCCGCACGATTATAGTGTCTTTGCCCGTGTCGTCTCTGTCCCAAGCGGCGAGCCGACTTCCGGGAGCGTCAGCATCAATTTGAAGATGTTTACCGGGGACGAGGTAGTGGCAAACGGAGACGGCATTGTGGTGTACGGCTCCGGCGCAGGTACGGGCATGTTGTCCGATGTGCAGGCCGCGGGACAGGCCGCGCGCCGCGCGGCGGAGAATCTGTGCATGACGCGGGAGCGGGAGTATATCCAGTACTCCGTAGTACCTCCGCAAGTGTATCAACCCGTCCCTCTGGCACCGAGTTCGGATCCCGGGCACTCCGGGTATTATGGATACTCCGTGGAGTATGCGTACCCCGGACCAGTGTATAGAGGATCTGTTTATGTCAGTCCGCGGGCGCATGCAGGATGGCATCATCATCGCGGCGAAATTCATTTGCCACTGCCACTGCCTCTTTTGATATACAAAGCCATAAAAGGCGATGGCGGGACGCACCATCGCGATCGCCATCATCGGGGCCGCGATCCACGCCATCCCCGCAGTCCTCGACGATGAGAGGATATGACAAACACCCGCCGGTCTTTCTGACGGCGGGCTTATAATTTCTCTGTAAAAAAGGTAGGGTGGAGCAATGACGGTGATCACGACAAAGAGCGCTAGAGAAACCCAGAAAATCGCCCGCATATTGGCAAAAGAGTTGCGTCCATCCACGCGGGCGCAAGTGATCGCATTGCAGGGGGAGCTGGGTGCTGGAAAAACCACGTTCTCGCAAGGATTTGCACACACGCTCGGTGTCACCGAGCGTGTCTTGAGTCCCACGTTCGTTTTGATGAAAATATATCCTCTGAAGAAAAAACACTTTTCCCGTCTGGTACACATTGACTGCTATCGCATCACATCACCCAAAGACCTCGCTCCCCTCGGCATCAAAGAGATTCTCACAGATCCCACAGCCATTGTCTTGATTGAATGGCCCGAGCGCGTAAAAAGAATCATCCCCCGCGACGTGGTATGGATACAATTTATTCATGGTGAGAAATTACGCGAACGCGTGATTACGATGCGCCCCAATGTGCGTAAGTAAAGAGTATGTGATATATTGATTTGGTACTTTAACAGCAAAGGGATGGATAGAGGTACCTACCCTGGAATACCAACCGCTAGCGATAAAGGGGCGATGAAAATGCGCCAAGATGTTACAGATTCTCTATTGGTAGAAAAGATCGACGAAGCAATCCATGCGATGAAAAGCACGGCGACACGCGAACTGGTGGCTGATTATCCCATTCAGACCATCAGACCGGACGAGTTTGAGGATTGGTTCGCGCAGTTGTTTGAGAAGATTGCCGATGCGAGGCCTGATTTTCTTGAGCCGGCGATAGCGCGGCTTGATGCTGCGTTTTGTTATCTGTTTGACCTTGGGGAACAGATTAGAAAGAGGTACGGCGAGAAAGACAAAACTAAACGAATTTTTACGGCCTTCACCGAATGGTATGCATCGCACTATAGTGGCTGGCATATCCGAATGCTTCCTTCATGGCACAGAGGAGAACAAGGGTATGTGATCTCTGTTGAGGATTTTGTGCGTATGCGGGTGAGGTCTATACTCTATAGACGCGATACCGACCCCGTTCATCAACGCGCAGAGTTTGTTTATCCTGACGATCTTGCCCGTATCCTTGCAGGGCCTTTTTACGATGATACGTGGCAAGTGGCTCAGTTCAAGAAGTTCTTTTTGGATAGTCCGGCGCGTAGTGGTTTTTCACCGAGTTTGACAGAGTGCGTGTTTTGGGAATGGGATGAATGAGCAAAATCCCCACGCGTCTCAATAAAGTACTTGCCGCGGTCGGGGTTCGCCCCGACCGCGGTTTTCTTTTGTTCAGTCCTGTGCTATGATATCTCCATGAAATATCTTACTATTCTGCGCAAAACAAAATACGGCTATGATGTGCACGCTCCGGCGCTTCCCGGATGTCATAGCCAGGGCGAAACCGAACAGGAGGCGCTGGCGAATATCAAGGACGCTATCAAGACATATCTTGAAATGGATGCGGTGACGATCAAGGATGCAAAAGTCCGGGAAGTTGAAGTAGCGCTCGCCTAAATCACGGGCGATATGCTGTTTACCGATATATCCCACAGCCGCGCGGTGAGAGCTTTTGCAAAGACGGGTTTTTGGATTGTGAAGGGACTGGGAAGCAAACACACAGGCATGACAAACGGCGTGAGAAAGATTATTATCCCTCGGCACACACGCCTCAATCCATATACCTTGAAAGGGGTCATCCGCGATGCGGGACTGACGGACGCCGAGTTCAGGGGATTGATATGACCGCGACAAAAACAAGCGGTTTTTTGTTTGACTTACAAAAATGAAACGCCTCGTTATCCTTGATTCCCACGCCATTATCCATCGCGCATACCACGCGTTGCCTTTGCTTACCGGCCCCGGTGGTGAACCACTGCACGCGGTGTACGGATTTACGTCCATACTCCTGCGCATTTTGAAAGAGATGAAGCCCGACTATATCGCGGCGGCGTTTGATTTGCCCGGGCCCACGTTCCGGCATGTGGCATACGAACGGTACAAAGCGCAGAGGCCCGAGACCCCCAATGATCTTGCAAGCCAGTTTGGGCGCG
>CAYIBQ010000077.1:0-3044 GCA_964361695.1 uncultured Candidatus Saccharibacteria bacterium
GACACGGTGCGGCGGCTGATTTCACGGTTGCGCGCATCCAAAAAGAATACCACCATGTGCTCCTGCCGATTGTCGCGTATATCGCGCAGTTCGCGCCACACGTCTTCGGGCGACATAATGAGCTCTGATTTTTTGCCCATGAGAAGCCGCCGCCCCAGTTCAAAAGAGGCCGCAATCTCGCACGCCTTGGCCGTGCCAAGACCGAAGACCTTTTTGAGCGCCGGCGCATCTGCTTTGGATAGCCCGTCTCCGCCGAGACGCTTTAAGATGGCGCCGGAGAGTTCAATGGCGCTCATATTTTTTGTGCCGGTGCGCAGGAGTATGGCCAAGAGTTCTGTATTGGAAAGCTTGGACACGCCGTGCAGAAGTAATTTTTCACGGGGACGCTCTACCCGAGGGAGGTCTTTGATGCGCATATCACATATCTTATCATGGACACCTATCGCGATTCCAATGCAGTGGGATCAATGGAGATAATCTTGTCATCGTGTAAATGCGGGGTGCCTCGGCCGTCGGTGTTTGAAGTGGATATATACAAAAGTCCGTCCGGCCCTTTTGCCACCGCGCGGATGCGGCCGAATGTTTCGGACAGATGTTTTTTCAGCGAACCAACATCGTCTCCCGAAACAGGCAGTTCATACAGCGCCTCTCCTTTGAGTCCGCCGAAAAATATACTGCCTCCCGCAAATGCGGCTCCCGCAGGCGCCCACGTGTCATACGGGCCGGAATGAATAACGGGTTTTTCCATACCTGTCTTTGTGCTGTCGCCCTGAATATCCGGCCAGCCGTAATTTTTTCCTTTTTCAATGAGATTTATTTCGTCGTAGCCGGACAGGGGAATAGAACGCCCGTGCTCGGTGGCCCACAGGCGGCCTCTATCATCCCACGCCAGCCCCTGCGGGTTTCGGTGGCCGTATGTCCATACTGCGTTGCCAAAAGGATTGTCTGTGGGAATAGAGCCGTCATCGCGAATACGCAGTATTTTTCCGGCAAGAGAATTTTTGTCCTGCGCCGATTTGCTCTGATTGGCGTCACCCGTCGTAATGAACAGAAAGCCGTCCGGTGAAAATGCGATACGCCCGCCATCGTGAATCGAAGCGCCGGGGATGTTGGTGATGATTTCCGTACGTTCCGATAGTGCATCATCTGCCAGCCGATAGCGCTCCACGCGATTAACCAGACTGTCTCCGTGGCGCGTGGTCAGATACAGATATATCCAACGATTTTCTATAAAACGCGGATGTATAGCCAGGCCGAGCAGTCCGCCTTCGCCACGGTGGGCGACACCGGAGATCGTATATGTTCGCTTATTTTTTCCGATGCGTTTTACCGTGCCTGGCCGTTCGGTAACGAGCATGTCACCGTCGGGAAGGAATGCGATTTCCCACGGAATGGAAAGGTTTTCCGCGAAGACGGCGATATCGGATGCAGGCGCCGCAGAAGGAAATGCGGGCACCTGGGTCTTCTGGAACAGAGACGCCCCAAAAAAGATCACATCGGCGAGAAAGAATGCGTCAAGAATAACTGATGCTACCAGAATTATGATGCCGCGGCGCGTCATCATTCTACGACAGTCACGGATCCAAATTGCCCCGCGTGCAAATGGTCGTGATATTTCCATGTGCCGACGGCGTCAAACGTAAAGCTCCACGACTCTCCCGTTTTGAGTCCGTGGCACGCATCAAACGTACTGCCACGGCACCCGCCTGTCGTAGGATATCCTGTGTGTGTCGGGTGCATGGCTGATGCGGGCCATATCTCCTGACTGCTCTCGTTGCGAAACGTGACGGTCGTGCCTTTTTTGACCGTCACCGATGCGGGCGCAAATCCTGTGTCGGTATAGCTTACCAATACGGCATCGGGGGTTGGGCTTTTTTCCGCGACGGGCGCGGTCTCCGATCTGTTGTCTGCCGGAGCGATTGGCGCAGGGGACTGCTGATCTTGATAAATATACCACCATCCGCCGCCAAGGACGGCAATAATCACGATGATAAGAAGAATTTTTTGCATAGGCCATTAGTATATCATTTCTTTTTCTTCTCGTCATCGGGCAATCCCCACTGCCAGCGGGGCTTTTCTCCTGTTTTCCAGCACACCGCGATGAGAAGCAAGACGAGGACAAATGTTTCAGGAACGAAATTGATCAATGCGTCGCTGGCCGAATGCGAATCGCTGTCCAGGCGCACGGCATTGAGCACGATAAGCGCCAAAAAGAAAATCAGCACCACCCATCCTTGCCATGTCGCAGGCGTCCATCCCCATCCATAGAGCTTGCGCTTAAACCAATACCCCTCGGGGTTGTCTCTGAGATATGCGATGTATGCTTTGATCATGAGCGTTCAGTTATTGTGATCACTTAAAGTTGCTGACACCCCCCAACAATACTGTCTAAAATCGGTTTTGTGGTGGATGCGAGCTCAAGCATCATTTTAGGAAGATCAATTGGAAGTTCGTTGTTTGGCTTTAAAATCAGCTCTTGCCTAAGCCTACTCATATTATTCAGTGCTCCGAGATTGATTGTCAAAGCCGCATATAAATCTTTGCAGGGTTGAGTATAGTTCAGGTGGATATAATGCCAGTGCTCATTATAGCTTGCTAGAGAAAACTCTCTAAAGAAAACTGAATTTGAGTTTTGCTCAAGATTATTTTTTATTTCCATCAAGTGAGAATAATTTCTATTGTTTTCTTCTTTGAGAGATACTTCATATTTCTTGATCGCGTCTTCTGTAAAGATTCTTGCAGAAGAAATATCCAAATTGATTGGTACTGCGACTGCTAAAACTGCAAGAAATAACTGATGTCGATGAAGCCACTCATTACCTTTGTTTTTGAAGAAAATATAACCTGTGGCAAGCCACAATGCATAGACGGTTAAAACCCATAAGAGATTTACTGTTGAGGTATTTGTAAAATAAACAACGATATATTTTGCAGACCAGAATTCAATTAACAGCACAGCTGTCCATCTAGTAAGCCGCCCATCTGTATATGAGATAGTTTCAAAACTCATTTCGCCAATTTCTTGAGATAGAACTTGATAAAAG
>CAYIBQ010000078.1:0-3001 GCA_964361695.1 uncultured Candidatus Saccharibacteria bacterium
CCGCGCTCGCGCACCGCTATCGTGCCTGCAGAGGCCTCGCGTTCACCGACGACGAGAATGTAAGGGATTTTCTGTTGTTCCGCCCCGCGTATGCGTTTGCCCAGTGTGTCGTTTGCGTCCCAAATCTCTGTGCGGATGCCCTGTGACCGCAGTATATCAAATACCGATTGCGCGTACTGCTGGAATTTCTCGCTCACCGAAATGACGGCGGCTTGTACTGGCGCCAGCCACACGGGGAAAGCGCCAGCATAGTGTTCAATCAAAAACGCGATGATGCGCTCAATAGCACCGATGGACGAGCGGTGCACTACGACCGCCGTCTTTTCCGTGCCGTCGGCGGTAGTATATGTCAGATTGAAACGCGATGGCATGCAAAAGTCGTACTGTACGGTAAACGCCGTGTCTTCCTTGCCGTTGATGTTGCGCATTTGCACGTCAATTTTGGGCCCGTAAAATGCGGCTTCCCCCGGCGCTGACACAAAATGCGCGTTGCGTGTATCCAGGACTTCGCGGAGCATTTTCTCGCCCTCGTCCCATGCCGCGTCGTTTTTGAAATATTTTTCGCTGTTTTCGCGGTCGCCCAGCGACAGCCGATACCAGTAGTGCTCGCCCATCGTCAGTCCGAACACGCCTGCCATGTATTCAATAAGGTCAAGCGCGCCAGCCACTTCTTGTTTTGCCTGATCCTTGTCCGCGCAGACGATGTGCGCGTCAGCCAGAGAAAACGCGCGCAAGCGAATCAGACCCGTGAGTTCCCCGGACCGTTCATAGCGGTATAGTTTTGCGACTTCAGCGATGCGCATGGGAAGGTCGCGATAACTACGGGGCTTGCTCAAGTACAATTCAAAGTGGTGCGGGCACGTCATGGGGCGCAACATATATTGCTCGTCATCAATAACAATAGGCGCATACATGGAGTCCTTGTAGTACGGATAGTGCCCCGATTTTTTGTAGAGTTCCAGATTCGCAATGTCCGGAGTCAGGACATGGGTATACCCGCGGCGGATTTCCTCATCCACGATAAACCGTTCCAGTATGCGGCGGATAGTGGCACCTTTTTCCGTCCACAGTGGCAGTCCTTTGCCCACGGCTTCGGAAAAAACAAACAACCCCAATTCTTTTCCGAGCATGCGGTGGTCGCGCTTTTTGGCTTCTTCCTGTTGCCGAATATGCGCCTCCAGCTCTTCTTTTGTCGCGAACGCAAGGCCGTAGACGCGCGTGAGCATGGGGTTTTTTTCATCGCCCCGCCAATATGCGCCCGCCAGATGTGTCAATCGGAACGCATCAGGATGGAGGTCGGAGATATTTTCTACATGGCCACCCTTGCACAGATCTGTAAAGTCACCGGACACATACAACGTGATCGAAGCACCTTTTTCCGCGAGTTCACGGATCATCTCCAACTTGTACGGATTCCACGCAAATTCTTTTTCAGCATCAAGACGGGTCACTTCCCGCCGCTCAAACCCCTTCCATGCACGGAGAATCTCGCGCATCTTGTCTTCTATCGCGGGGAGGTCTGTTTCAGAAAGGGGAGCGGACAATGCGAAATCCTGGTAAAATCCGTTTTCAATCTCGGGGCCGATGGTGTTTTTTGCGCCCGGGTACAACGCGCGCACCGCCGCGGCCAAAACATGCGCCAGCGAATGACGGATGGAATCAATGGATTGTTGATGTTTTTCTTCTTTCATGATATGAAATAGAGAGGGATGAATTCTTCGATCATATGTGATCAAAATTAGGCGGAGGTAGCGGATATGAAGATTAAGTTCCTTGAAGGTCTCGTTGTTCTTGATCTTGTGTTCCTTTTCTTTATTGCTCCGTGGTTTTCTTTTCCGGAGATGAGGAATCCTCATTTTTGGAATAACGCTCTTGTGTTGGACATCGGACTTCTGGGCTTCGGTTGTACGGTCCTACTATTGTGGTGTGGTCAATGTCCCCCAAAAAGATTTCCGCTACTAGCCGTTTGGCCTGCCGGTGCTGTTGGTCTTGGCTTGTGGGGGATGTTCGTTTATTAAAAATCATGGCGCGTGCAGGGGAGGGTGAGCCGAGCGAGCAAAATGCACGCATTTTGCCTCCTCGGCCTTTTTCTATAGTAGGGCATGTATCTGAAAGATGCAATAAAATTTCGTCAATAACGAAGACAGAACTAACTTACAACAAATGCCGACGATCGTCGGCATTTGTTGTAAGTTGAAATTTGGGATGTTTCTCCGCAACACGCGCGCAACCGTCCTTTCAATCATGCTTTTTTCAGAGTACCCTTTTTGCCGATCCCCGCGATGTGAATGAACTTCGACAGGCCAAGATCATCAATTTCATGAATGATCTCCTGCGGGAGCGGACGCGTTCCAAGATACACGCTTTTGTGGAGCGTTTGATAGTCACAGAAGATAAGCATTGCGCGGAGCCAATTGCGCTTCCCCCGCTGTTTTTCCGGCACGTCAAACGTTACGATGCGGACAATGCCATCCTGCGGGGGGAGATGAGGTAGCGGCGGGGATCGGGCGATCATTGTTTCAAGATGCGCTTTGCCCTGTCGCGTCAGGCGCCACTGCGCTTCACGCGATGAGCCACGGTAGCTCACCAGACCCTCTCGCTTGAGGCGCGATAGGATGCTGGACAACGAGCGTTTCGCGGCTTTTCTGGAAGCATAGCGATAGCCGAAGTTATCAAGGCCAAGGATGGCCCGGGAAAGGTGTGTCTCCCCGTATCCAGGGGGAAGCAGGGCATCAATAAGGAGATATTTGTTTTCGGACAAATGCTCAAGAAGGGCACGGGTCAGAGAGCGAAGAGGCATACATATGGAGTTATAGATAATGCATACCGCCAATATCAGTGACGGTCATCATAACCAATTTACAACAAATACTGACGATCGTCTAGAATTGTTGTAAGTGGGCAGATCTATCGGGACATGGAGTTTAAACGATTTCAGTCGCTTCCTCGCAGAGGATTTTGGCGACGCCGTCTTTGTCGGATACGCGGCCTTTTACCACCA
>CAYIBQ010000079.1:0-2986 GCA_964361695.1 uncultured Candidatus Saccharibacteria bacterium
GGACTATCAAGTCCTCCAATGAGTGCAGTCAGAATTATTGCTGCAGTTGCGGCATTCGTTATGGTGGCTTTTGCCGCACTGTTCCTTATGAGTACTTTCATGTGAGGTCGGTGGGTTGTATCCGAGTTCATCTCGGATGCAACCCTTTCATTTGATTTTTTATCAAGGCGCGGATATACTCTCTCCATGCGCGATACGCTGGTTATTGATTTGGAAACAAAAAAAGCGTTTGCCGAAGTCGGGGGAGAAAAAAATATCCGCGATTTGGGCATTTCGGTTGCTGGCGTCTACTCATACGTGAAAGACGCCTTTTTTGCGTTTGAAGAGCATGAACTGCCGCAGTTTGCCGACATGCTCAAAAATACCGGCCACATCGTCGGCTTCAACATCATTCATTTTGATATTCCGGTGCTGGAAGCATATGTGGACACAGCAGTGCTTGCGCCCATCGCGCTCACCGATATTTTTGCGGATGCGGTGAAATTTCTCGGACATCGCGTGGGACTGGACGGCGTTGCTAAGGCGACCCTGGGGATCGGCAAGAGCGGACATGGGCTGGAAGCGCTGGAGTGGTTCCGGCAGGGGAAGGTGGCGCAGGTGAAAGAATATTGCCTAGACGATGTGCGGTTGACACGGGATTTGTACGAATACGGCAAGAAAAACGGGCACGTGCTGTTTGAGTCATACATTGATCACAAAGTACATTCCATTCCGGTGGCATGGACGGGGCAGGTGGCAGAGCCCGTGGGCGCTACGGTGGCAAAGGGACTGGCCGAGAGAAAAAAAGTGGCGATTGAGTATGTTTCATCACAGGACGCGAACCACGAGGGATTCAAGAAAACGCGTCTGATTGAGGTGCGACAGATAAAACCCAACGGCGAGATTGAGGCGTATTGCCATCTGCGCAAGGACGTGCGTATGTTTCGTCTGGGCCGCATCACCAAAGCAGAACTCACCGACGAGCCATACGCTATCCCGCAGGATATTCAGCATAGTTTGTTTGCCGGTTTATGACCACGACACAAGATCACATTCTCTTTTCAACGCCGAGCCGCGGCAGGATGATACTGTCCGAGGTAGTGGAGGACATCGCGCGTTTTGTGCGCTCCCAGCCCGAACAGTTTTATAAAATCATCATCGGCAGTGATTCCCAGGCCGCAAGTCCTACCGCGATTGTCACCGCAGTGACCGTGTGGCGGGTGGGCAATGGCGCGGTACACTTTTGGACGACATCGGAAGAACGGCCGTATGCGATGATGCGCGATCGCATTTGGGCAGAAGCCATCCGTTCCATCACGCTCGCCCAGGAAGTGCGCGGGCGTCTGGAGCAGACGTTGGGTGACGATTTCTTTTGGGACGGCAACGAGGTGCATGTGGATATCGGTGAGAACGGCCCTACGCGCGAGATGATAGACAGTGTCGTCGGCATGATCAAGGGCTATAACTTCGTCCCCGTCATCAAGCCATACTCATTCGGCGCCAGCATTGTCGCTGACCGCCACACGTGATAGGGGTCTTTACAATTTATTTGTCTCATATATGGTAAGAATATCCCAGCTCTTTATGAGCTTAGTGTGAACTCCCTGCTAGGAGGTGTATCATGGCGAAGAGGCGTGAAGAGCAAAATTCTAAGCTAGATGACGTATGTCACCCAGCAGAAGAAATCGCCTGGCTTTTTAGACAGGATGCTCTAACAATGGCCTCTTACAGCGAGCAAAAGCTGTCCTTACTTTTGGCTCGCTCTTTTTCTGACGACGTCACCTCAAAAATGGAACGGGAGAACATTATCCACGGTGCTAGTCGTTAGTCACATTTTTATAATCGCAGTATCGGGGAACGTGTCACGTTCCCCATTTTTTATGGCTATTTTTCACCAATTCCGAGAGAAGATATATAATAAAGCCGTCCTGATATCACGGGGCTCTTTTATGAAAGCAGTAACCAAAGAAACATACAAAATATTCTGGCGGCACGCGCGAAAATACCCGTGGCATCTCGGGGTGATTGTGATATGCCTTGTCGGAGCGGTAAGCGTGGAATCGGTCATACCGCTTTTTTATAAGCGCTTCTTTGACCTGCTTGGCTCATCAGGCGGCCCCAATGCTACGACTGCTGCGGAATTGACCAAGATTATTATCCAGACGTTCGGTCTCTGGGGAGTCGTGTGGATCTGCTACCGGATTGAGATGTGGCTCAACGCGTACTTCGAGCCGCGCGTCGTGACCGATCTTGCAAATACGTGTTTTGACTATCTGCATCACCATTCGTACAGCTTTTTCCTCAACAGATTTGTAGGCTCCATCGTGCGGCGTGCAAACCGTTTTTCCGACGCGTTTGAGGGCATTGCAGACCGCATCCTGCTGGATCTTTTCCCCATGCTTCTGCGTACCGGCATTACGGTTGCGGTGCTCTGGTACTGGCATCCTCTGCTCGGCATCCTGCTTTTCGTGTGGACGATCATCTTCTTCTCTCTCAACTATGCGTTTGCGCTTTACAAGCTCAAACACGACGCGGCTGTCGCCGCCGCGGACACCGAAGTGACAGGCCAGCTTGCGGATAGCATTACCAATAATGTAAACGTCAAAATCTTCACCTCGTTTAAGCACGAACTTGCGCGGTTTCGAACGCTTACGGACAAGCAGAGGCGCCTCTGGACGTTTACATGGCGCTTGAGTACGGGGATAGAGGGCTTTCAGGGGGCACTCATGATCACTCTTGAGTTTCTTGTGATGTACTTTGCGATCCGTCTCTGGAGTGCCGGTGTACTGACGCTCGGCGACTTTGCGCTCATCCAAGGATATCTTGTCGGCATGTTCAGGCGGCTTTGGGATTTCTGGCGGGTGCTCCGTGACATTTACAAAAAACTCGCCGATGCCCAAGAAATGACCGAAATCCTCATGCGCCCGCACGACGTGCAGGACAAGCCACAGGCGTACGAACTGGATATAGGGAAGGGACTGGTGGAATTTCGCGACGTGTCATTTAC
>CAYIBQ010000080.1:0-2981 GCA_964361695.1 uncultured Candidatus Saccharibacteria bacterium
TATCTTACGCGTGCGAAGGATAAGGGCGAGTTTAGTTGGACTCAATCAAAATTAGTTCAGATTAACCAATACTCTTTGAAAAACGGCTTTTTGCCAGTCCGCCTTGAGCCGGTAAAAGACGCGAAACCGGGAGATGTGGATACTATAACTTTTGAATTGACACGACCAAATCAAAAATCACTTAAAGCCGATCTAAAAATAACAATTAGTGAATTTGAGGAACCAAAGACAAATCCACCAACTCCCCCTAAGCCACCAACCAAACAAGCTCTTAAACTTCCAGAGAGAAAGTACATTCCTAAGGAAGATTGGTCTAAAGAAAATTGGACTTCCCCATCTGGGAAACGATGGACTGGTCTTGATATAGCAGAAGTAACCGAAGACCAAGAAGGAATTACTGTCTATATGAATAAAGAGCCCGATGTTCTTACGGATTTTCCCAAGAGAAATCCCAAGTATGCTTCAGGAGATATGATGTCAATGGTTCAAAAGCGTTTTTTTGCAAGCGTATATTTATATGCGATTGCTATGTTTTTTGAGATGAAAAACGAAACAGAGCAACGAGACTGGGCAATACCCAATTCTTTGAAAGCCATCAGTAAATTTATTCTGGACCTCGCCTTTACTAACAGAGCAGAGCAAGTAGAGGAGGATTAAGATTTCTCCATCACAACGACATATTCAAATTCGTATGCGTGCGCGTGTGTCTTGGACAGGTTCTTTTTACCTGTGAATTTTCCACTTTCTAAATCACGCCACGGTGTGATTCTCTTGTTTGGAATTTCGCGCTTAATGAAGGCAACTTTTTTGAAACCGGCCACTTGCATTTGCTCCGCCGCGACTTGGGCATTCAGTATTTTAATACCTCGCATTTTTGTATTGCCGATGATGGTACACGCCTTCCCCCCGGTTTTTAATATGCGGTGCATTTCGCTAAAAACCTTCTTCATATCTAAAAAATAATTTGCGACATCAACGGCAAGTGGCCGTTCTATTTGTATCAAGTCATCAACGATTTGTTTTGCTATTGAGCTATTGAAGTCGCCGCTTTTTTCCTCTTTTGAACTCGTGCCGATGAAATTTCTACGAAACTCTATAAAACCATTACTGAAGTGATGCCATTTTTTGAAATATTTTGGATCATCACCAAACCAAAGCAACGAAAGCTGATGAAGGTCAGCATATTCGTATGAAGTAACATATGGCGGTGAGGTGATAATAAGGTCAATGGAATCAGAATCAAGCGGAAGTTTCTTTGTGGAATCTCTACGATACATTTTTGCAGAAGTATTGCTGTGTCCGGATTGAGCGAGGGTTGAATAAAATCGCTCGTTCTTCTTTATCATTAAATCAAGATGTCGCAAAAATGTTTCCTTAGGAATTGGTAGAATTTTATCCTTATCAATTGTTGGTTTAGTGTCTCTCATCATCCAACGAGAGCAGTTTTTGAGGTTGTGAGAGAAGGAGCAGAGGAAAAAGCGGCGAACATTATGATTTTTGATTTTCTTGATAGCAAAATAAATTTTATCTAACTCTTGAATTGTTGGCTCATCAAACCAGTAGCTGATACGCTGATGGTGGTTGAGTGAAACCGATGGAGCATTTTCGTAATACTTTAAAAATTTATTTCTACTGTTTGCGAGCGTTTTTGGTTTGATTGCGGTTGTTTTTGTCTGTGTGATAAGTTTGGCAACCGGATTTATATCAAAACCGACACTCTTGTGTCCCAACATCTTTGCTTCAACCAAAGTTGTACCGCACCCCCCGAACGGATCGCAAACAACTTGCGTACCGCTTGGCGCGTAATCCTCAATCAGTTTTCGGACAATTTGCGGAATAAACTTTGCCGGATAGCGATGATAATCGTGAGTGAAAGCGGTTGTTTGCGACCGTCCGGCATCACGAAAAGACCACTCCTCGCGAGGTTGCAATGTCTTAAATAGACTTTGTACAGCAACTACCGTTGTCGACATAGGACGCAATTAATTGTACTGATTTATGAATTTGAAAACCAACAGTACCATTGTTTTCAAGCGTAAGATTCTGGCTTGCAGTTTTGCGGTTTCGGTTTCCGTTTTTGGTGCGCTTGCATGGCATCTATCCTACTCCGTTGGGGGCGGTTTTCAAGGCGGATGCGGGCGTGCGGCACGGCAAACCCACCGCCCCGATGTCGGGGCGGCGGCAGAAATTACAATGTTTCAAAAAAGCGACGCATAATCGCGCGCGCCGTGCAATACACGGATAATCTCTATGCCTTCGGCAATGAGCCGATAGAAGATATGATATCGTTCAAACCCTTTCACTGGAATCACCCGTATGTCTTTCAACGCTGGTCTGTCGGAAACCCGCATACTGCCGAGATGCGGCATGCGCAATAAAAGGTCTGCGGTTTCTTCAAAAGCCACGCGGAAACGTTGCGCGGCTACGGAGTTATCATCCGCTATGTATGATTCAATCTCGCGCGCGTCATGCTCCGCGAGGCGGAGAAATAAGAGCTTTCTGCGCATAACGGCTCCCTATTTTTTACCCTCCTTTGCGGTCCGCTTCCGCCAAAACTTTTTCCAATCTCCCCTTGAGACAACGGTCATGCCGCGCCCCGAATTCAGGCCACTCATAAGAGCGCCTTCAAGCCGCTCTTGATCGCGGCGGCGGAGATCTTCACGGATTAAACTGCGCAGATAGTCGCTCGGTGTGCCGTAGTGATCTTCGGTAACGCGCCGCCTCACGCGCTCCTTCAGCTCACGAGGAAGCGAGATGCTCATGTTTTCTGTTCTGCGATCCATAATAATCCCTGTTATTTACTACTTTTCACTATCATGAGGCGCGTGCGCGCCGTTGTCAAACCCCTGTCTGCCATTTTCGTTTTTCTACGTCCCTACTGGAATCGAGCCCAGATTTGATATAGCTATGCCCTTGGGCAGAGTCGAACTGCCATCTCATCCTTCGGAGGGATGTGTTCTGTCCATTGAACTACAAGGACG
>CAYIBQ010000081.1:0-2939 GCA_964361695.1 uncultured Candidatus Saccharibacteria bacterium
CGCTCATCGTGATCCGGATTGAGAAAATCCAAAAACCGCTCAAACGCGGTATTCATCAGCTCAAGCGCGAGAACAGCAAAGATCATCGTGAGCAGTGCGACATTTTCCTGCCGGCTTGTGCCAAAATACAACATGCCGCCAAGCACCAGCACGGCTACGATGCACATGTATTTAAACGAAGACTCGTACCGAAGCACATGCCAAAAACCGTGGAATGCGGCGCGAAAACTTCGTATGACCATTTTCCCTCTTTCCATAAACTCTGTTGCCTTCACCGATGAAAGATGTTATGAGTATGGCACACGTTCATTGGTCTTTCCAGTCCATGCATAAGGAGACGCTATGCTTAAGAAAGTATTTGTCGCAGTATTGCTCTGTGTCGCGGTCGTATGCGCAAGGATAATTATGATACAGACCTACCATTTCTGGCAAGGAGGCATCCAAAGTGCAGCTCCCTATATACAATTCAAAATGATGAAGCAGTGAAGCCCGAAATGGCTTCACATCCCGCACCCTGTCCGGCGCCTCGCTAGACAGGGTGCTTTCTCTGAACACCGTTCTATTTGTATCCTTTTGCTTGCAGTTTGAAGAGTCGCGCGAGGGCCGGCACCCGTATCTTGGTACTCAATTGCGAGATTTTGGACAATAACTTTCATACGGTATATTTATGAATGAATCATACTCATCTGGTTGATTTCCGGCAACTTTTGGAGTACGATTTTACGCACATTCGCCGCCGTTTCAAGCACCTTGATACATGAAAACACAAAAGGAGTCCGCGATGCCGGAGACGCATGACTTCATGCCATCGACCATAGACCATCTCAAACGGATTGCTGTCATGGCGTTTGATCGCCTTAGCCGTCATCAGACATGGAGACAGCCGTTATTCTTTTTCGATGCGGCGGGAAAACGACTGCATATTTCGCCTAAACCGCTGTCGTATACGCCTCTTGGCTCGTACCCGGAAGATGCCCTGACACACATGCCGAGAGAGACACGGCGCATCGTATTCCACGATCTTGTCCCTATGGATACATACCTGAATGATATAACAGGTGCGCGATTGCAAATGCTCCACAGGCGCGCACTCATGGAAATCGCAAAAAAGATTCCTTCGTGGAGGATTAAAAATTTGTTCTACAGACGTCTGATGGTCGGTATCCCCAATTGGAAGACAACTATTATCGCGCCGAATGTTTTTGTGGATTATATCTACCCGCAACTGATTGAAAGTATCGGGGCGAACACTTTCATCGGAGAAGAGGCAATGATACTGACGCATTTTGCCTATCCCGATAGAATGGAAATCGGTCCCGTTTCCATCGGTAGCAATTGCCTTATCGGAATACGCTCTCTGATCGGCCCAGGTGTCACGATCGGCGATCATGCAACGATCGGCGCATACGCGGTTGTTACCCGTGATGTTCCGTCGGGCGCAACATTGTTTGGGCCAAAAAGCGGTTGATTTCTTCGGGTGCTGTGCGAAAGAGCATGTGGCCGGAGAGAGGAATGGTGATACTGTTTCCAACGGCTACTGGTTTCAGCAGTTCATCGTCCTGCGACAGAAGTGTAGTACAACGAGTAAGCATAGGAAGGGTAACTCTTCCTATGCTTTTGATTTCAAGATATAGTTTTTCTAGGGTTTCTATTTTGTTGCACATAAGGCAGTACGGATAAATACCCCATCTCCAAAACCACTTTGATCCTTGCGCGAATTTTCCCGGCCGTTTTTTTACTCCGAAAAATTGCTGTAGCGTCTTTGCCGCCTTCGTTGAAGCCAAAAACAATCCTTTTATTTGTCTTACGTCAAGTAAGGGATTGATGAGTATTATAAGATCAATATTTTGTATTTTGGACGCAGCAAGGGCGCAGAGGAATCCGCCGAAACTATGCCCGACAAGTATGACTTTCTCGAAACGGTGCGCGGTTGCAATAATCTCATCAACCATCCCTTCTATCGATATGGCATCGCCGCGCCTTGATCCGTGGCCGGGAAGCGTCAATGCGACACATTCAACATTGTGTTTTTTACACCATTCCAGCTGGGGTACCCATACATCCCCGGCCAACCCAAGACCATGTACGAAAATAACTGTCGGCTTCACCATATAATTTTTCCTATAAACGGCATTATACCTACCATACGCATCGTATTGATTTAGAGCAACTTTTAGGATAAGACCCTGATGGAAACGCAATCAGAGCACTCGCCGAATATGATGGGATCGCCTCCATGCAGCCCAATTTCTCCTGGGATGTGGAAAATTACCAGGTGCGGCTCGGTGAGGATATAAAAAAACTGAACCCGTTTCGCGAGATCCTTGACCGTGGCGTATCTCTTGCATTCGGCTCTGACGATATGCCGTCCGGACCTTTGACGGGTATCGCATGGGCAGTCGCAAAGGCCCCATTTGCGCACCAGCGAATTACGCTGGAAGAGGCAATCAGTGCATATACTGCCGCGCCTGCAACCATTGCGGGCATGGGCCGCGTACGAGGAAAGATTGCCGTCGGCATGGAAGCCAACTTCGCCGTCCTTGAAAAAAATCCCTTTACTATTGCTCCGTCAGAAATCGGAAATATATCCATGAAAACAACATGGATAAAAGGCAAAAAATTCCTCACAAACGCTTGATGAGCGGCCTTTACAACTCGTCGGCGCCTTTCAGGATCGCGAAGAAGTCATTGATGAAAGAATCCTTATCTATGGATACGACAACATCAGCATTATAAGTTTTCTCTCCCCAGATTCTCCTGTCGGCAACGGTCATCCCTCGCGTCAATTCGCTCACGGTTTCTATCTTGATATCCATTGGGACGGTGCGATATGCCTTTTGGTTAATGAGATAATACGCGGCTAAAGGATCGTACATAAAAGCGCCAGTTGATTTCTCAAACTCTTGGATGCCTAGAATATAATACTGCATCATTTTTTT
>CAYIBQ010000082.1:0-2893 GCA_964361695.1 uncultured Candidatus Saccharibacteria bacterium
GCGCTTTTTTCAAGCGTTCAACGATTGCATTATGATCTTTTGTATATATTGCTCTTGGCATTACTTAGTAAGTATAGTATTCCATTGTGTATTATTCCAAACTGCCATATCATGTATTTATGAACTTATTAGCCCGAAGTTCACCAAAACAAATCAGCGGAGCAAGCGGAGGATTCCTCCCCAACCCCCCTCCGCTTGCGACATCCGAATTCAAAAGCGTATAATTACAGCAGTATCTCCTGAAAATCCCTGACATATGTCGGGGCTTTTTGGTGTCGTGATTATGGCGCGGGAGTGTCGGCTGGGGTCTCCCCTTCATTGAGTACGAGAAGACAAAAGTGCGTGGAACAGCGAAGAATATCGGCTTTGACTGGAGTGCCGAATGCGGCACCCGACGCGAGAATTTTTTGAAGCTGTGGAGCCATGTGTGCGGGTACGATCTGATAGGGGGCGAATGGCACCTGCTCCAGGGTATAGCGTTCAATAGGTCTCTCGGCATAGTATCGGATGTTGGGATTGGCAAACCATTCCAGCGCGACTGTATTATCTACAACAACAACGCGGGCGTCCTCGGGCAGGGCGCGGAGTGAGGTGATGAGTTGAATATCCGATGCAGTACCCCACATCAGCGAGGGCAAGAGTACTGCGGTGATCCAGACACTCCACGCGCCCGATCCTGCGATGGCGACTATGGCGATACCCGTGACCACGCGCGGCCGGATGGCCGCGCGCGCATATCCGGCAAGATGGCGCGCGGCGAGCACCACGCCTGCGGCAGTAGGCAGAGAAAAGAAATACTGATAGTACGCATGCACAAATGCGGCTTGCCGTACTGCCAGGAGATACGCGATCTGCCCCACGGTCGCGACTGCCATGACCAGTACCACAGCGCGCTCGGCCGTATCTGTGGTGTGCGCCACTCCCCTGCGCCGATAGCCGGCGCGCACAGCCGCAATAATGCCGGCAAGCCCGATGCCCCAGAGAATGAGAGAAAAATTGAGATTGAGGAAAAGCATTTCTTTGCGAAGCCATGTGAACCACAGCATCGGCGTTTCTGAACCAGAACGATAGCGCCAAAGATCGACATAGCGGCTGAAAAATGCCGCAGTGCTCGGCATGCCTGCCTGGAGATAGCTCTGCGCGGCAAACAATACCAGCCCAAGACCAACCATGCCTGCCACAAGCCAGCGCGCGCGCCGACTGCCATCAACGCGGGAAAGAGGCGGAATGAAGAAAAAAAGCGCTAACAGCGCCCCGAAAAGGAATCCCGACCAATCGGATAGCGCCATGCCCAAAGTACCGGCCAGGAGCAGAGCCAGACCTTTTTTCATCCCCCGTACCATGCGCATGACGCCAAGAAACGCGAGCGTAAAAAAGAAAAGTACAAACGGCTCGTGATTGAGCATGGCTCCGTACGTTTGAACCAGAGGAAGTGCGAAAAAAAGCCCTGCGGCAGAGGCGGCATACGGCCATGGCCACGCGAGCACAAGAGCTGAAAAGAATATACAGGCGCTTGCCGCAACTATCAGGAGTGACAGCAGGCGCGCCGACCACTCCGCATAGCCGAACACGCGCGTCCACAGCGCCGTTACTGGCCCGATGAGCTGGGGGTGGCTTGCATAAAATGCGGTCGCGCGCGTAGTGCCATCAGGCGCCGTCTCGTATGCCTCGGCAACGCCAAAGAAACTTTTTGCAATGCCGGCGCGGTTGGTGGCTTGCGCATTAATCATCCAAAACGGAGGATTCCAGTTTTGGTGATATCTGCCGTCTATAAAAGGCGCAGTAATCGTAGGAAGCTGGAGCGCGAAAAACGCAACCACGCACATGCCCATGACGATGTATGGTTTGGCGGTGCGCGATGATGCTGGTAGCACTGGGGACATGGTCTTGTGCCGCATAGAGACATCTTGTTAAAAGAAATCTGACACCCGTGACAAAGCCAAGCGGTTCATGTCCTCATCGTGGTAATCATCAATGTGCGAGGATATGCACAAAAATGCGATGATTGCTCCCTTCACTACAAACCACATTCTTGGGCATTGGTTGGGTCGCAGACCAGAATTGGGAATAACAAGCTCTATTTTCCAGAGCGCCCATATGTCATTCTGTGTGATGCGATGAAGTTTCGCGGGCGCGATCACCTGTCGTGGGCTTGTTGGGTGAAACTGTACTTCGCACAATCTCTCAAAGATTAAAAGACCGCCGCGTATCATACGAAATCGCCGCTCTAAGGCGGCGATTTCTTTCTGTACGCCGTCATGGTACAGAAATTCAATCATATGTCACTGAAATCCGTGCCGCGATAGAACGCCAATTCGTAAGGAATCTCTTTTCGTGGTTCCGTTCCGACATACGGGGCTTCAGCGTGAGATAATTCTTCCAGTTGTTTGCCGGTGAGATGGCCGTATTTTATGGAAATCCGGTCAAGCATCTTTTTTTCTTCCTCGTCAAAAATGGACACATTGGGTTCGGCAAGACAGGTGTATACTTCGGTAGGATTATAACCCTCTCGTTCTGCAATGCGATCAATACGAAGCATTTTCCTCTTGGTCATCTCGGCCGTGATCTTCTCCAGCGCAGAAGGAACAGGCCCCATCGGGAATGCGCGGTATACGTCGCCAGTGATCGTTTTTTGGGTCTTCTCGTACAAATCAAAATCGGCGAAATAAAGCAATTTCGCCAGTTTCTTCTTGCCGCGCACCTCGCCTTTCAGCTTCCGGCATAGGTACAAAACAGCATTCTGATACTTTTTCCGGTGTAGAGACATATCAACCGTAGAATATTAACTCAAAGATACTGACTGCAAACTGGAAAAGTGTGGCTAATAGAAACAGAATTGAAAATATGAAAAGAAATAAGTTCTCGCGCTTTTTGAAGCCAAAACACCAAATTA
>CAYIBQ010000083.1:0-2837 GCA_964361695.1 uncultured Candidatus Saccharibacteria bacterium
ACCGATACGGCAACGCGCTGGGAACTGCCGACATTGCCCGCGGTCAGCTCAATGGTATTTTTGCCGGTTCCGGACAAATCTGGCCGTTGTCTGCCGTCAATGATCCAGGCGAAATACGCGGTGTGGCGGTCAAATGAGGGTGTGACCGCCGTCACCGCCACTGTCTCTCCGGGCGAGGGCGCGGGAGGAGATGCGACGATAGACACAGGAGCCGGCAACGCCTGCGCCTCCGCCGCGCTCGGCGGAAATACCAAAATACAAAATACAAATCCCAAATAAATTCCAAGTACCGAGCACCCAAACACAAACGGCAAGCGTTTGGTATTTTCCGCCATGGGATTTATTTGGAATTTGATCATTGGGTTTTGTTTTTTAAGTCCGCTTTTGCCTGGCGTATGAGCAGAAGTTGCGCTGGATCGGATGTGATGATCTGGTCTTCGGTATAGGAGGCGATCACTTTTATCGCCGCATGTTTCAGTCCTGCAAAAAAGATGCCCTCCCCACGGTCGGATTCCAGCAGGAGAAACCGTTCCTCTTCGGTCAGATTGAATGTTTGTACGACCAGGTCAATGGTTGCAGGCGACTGCTTGAGCAGTATCTGCAGAGATGAGTTGGTGATGATCGCCTTGCCGTAGGGAGAGTTGAGAAAATCGCCCACGTCCTGTGTGATGGTGGAAAGGCCGAGATAATATTTGCGCGACCGCTTGGCGATGCCGAACAAAAATGACGCGCCGTCCTCATTTTTTATCAGCCACCACGCCTCGTCCACGATGAGCAGGCGCTTTTTCAGGTTTGTCCGCACCACATTCCAGATGTAGCGCAGAATCAGGAATATGCCGATGGGGCGCAATTCATCCTCCATATCGCGCACAGAAAACGCGACGAGCCGACTCTTCATTTCTATATTCGTCTGCTGATTGATAAATCCCGCCCACGTGCCGGACGTGTATTTTTTGAGGCGCATGGCAATCCCCTCTCCTCCGGCAGTAGACGCGAGCACGAGTTCCAAGTCGGAAAGTGTCGGCGGCGTTACTTTGGAAAAATCGGATTCAGGGGTGATGTCGCGCGACGCATACGTCTCGCTCACTGCCGCGTCCAATATCGCGTCTTCCTCCGGCGTCAGTCCTCCCAGCATCAGGCGGAACAGCCCGATGAGGTTGACGATGTTGGATCGGAGCACGTCTGCAGGACTTTCATCCTCGCGTGGTACGGGCAGGTCAAACGGATTGATGTGATTTTTGGATGTGAGTGATATGTTTACATATGATCCGCCGACCGCCTGCGACAGATATTCATATTCGCGTTCGGGGTCAATGATAATGACGTCCGTACCCCACATGAGCGAGCGCAGAACTTCCAGTTTCACCAGATAACTTTTGCCCGCGCCCGATGTGCCGAAAATGGCGGAATTGGCATTGGGCAGGGAAAACCGGTCAAACAGCACCAAACTGTTATTGTGGCGGTTGATGCCGTAGAGAATTCCCTTGTTGGACGTAAGGTCATAGGAAATAAAGGGAAATGTGGAGGAAATCGGAGAGGAATTAAGGTAGGTGTTTATTTTCAATTTATCGGTGTTGAGGGGAAGTATCGTCTGAAATCCTTCCTGCTGTTGAAAGAGGGCTGGCTTGGTGTAGACCAGGCGCGCTTCCAGGATGGATTTCATCTCGGTCTCTATTTTGTTCAGTTCTTCCTCGCTTGTCGCATAGATCGTGATGTAGAGGCCAAAGTAAAAGAGCCGCTCTTGCGCTTGCTGCAGTTTGTCGCGCAATTCTTCCAGATCGCGGTACGCGGTGTCCAGCATGGGGTCGCGCACGAGTCCTTTTTCCTCACGGATCGTGATCTGCGACTGCACCTGCGCCACTTTTCTGCGAAGCGTGCGCAACATTTGTGCCGTGTCCACGGGATTAACATACATCGCAATGTCAAAAATCTTGTCTATGTTCACCACAGGGCTGAACCAGTTGGTATGTAGATACCGCGGGTATGAAAATACGAAAATCGTGCGGGCGAGTTTGGCGCCCAGGCGCACAAACGTGGGGCGCACCTCAAGCGCCGACGGCGTCAGGATGTCTTTGAGCGCCAACTCCCCGCTCCGGTATATCTCCTCGGGAAACACCGCGAGGATTTCTTCGTTGCCGTCCGTTTTTTTTGTGCCGAATAGTGCCATAGTTAGGACGCCTCTACGGGCGCTACTATTTTTTCAAACTCCGTCGGATTGTACAGTCCGTAAAACAGCTCTATCAACTCTTCGGTGTTGAGCGGCACCGAGCGTATGCCAAAGCGTTGCAATCCCTCCACGACCGTGTCTGCTCTCTGCCACAACTGGCGCTTGCGCTCGTCAAAGATGCGCGCATCCATGGCCGCATCGGTTTTCCCAATGCCGGCAAACGACAGTATTTTAGAAACCATACCCTGTTTTTGGAGAGCGACGGGCGTGAACGGCACCACCACATAAAAGGTCTTGGACATGATATTGGTCGCCGCGACAAATGTTTTGATAAATTCAATGTATTCGCTGATCTGGATGCGCAGAAGTTCGGATTCTTCTTCTCGCTGGCGCTCGGCCAGTGATTCCAAATACGGCTCAATGTTGAGGCGGCGTGAATGCACCACGAACTGGATGGGGAAATCAAGCGCGTTGAGGAAATTCTGGTACTGGAAAATGACCGCATCCTGCTCATCGCTGGATTTCAGGGCGAAGTTGAACGATGAGCACATAAGCACCACGCGCAGAGAGCCGTCTTTCAAGACGATCACGTCTTCGCGTATGGCGTCTACGGCGAGAAATTGTTGGGCTGGCGCGCCTGCGGGCATGGTATAAAAGTTATTCTCTCAAC
>CAYIBQ010000084.1:0-2831 GCA_964361695.1 uncultured Candidatus Saccharibacteria bacterium
ATGACTTAATGTAAATCTTATTTTAACATGACAATAGAACAAGCATTGGAACACGCACTGAACGGAGAAGCGGTCTTATTTCTTGGTTCTGGTTTTTCGCTGGGCGCGACCAATATTTTGAATAAGAGTTTTTTGAACGGCGCACAGCTGACTAAGCTATTGCTCGGAAAAATAAATATTAGTGAAGAACAGGTCAATTTACGCCACGCCGCAGAAATTTTTGTTGAACAGTCCAGCGATGAAGAGTTGGCCAATCTTTTACGAGGTCAGTTTAGCGTCAAAGTGATAGCGGATCACCACAAAAGTATCGGAGCTGTACATTGGTTTCGTATATTTACGACCAATTATGATAATGTGCTTGAGCGGGCCTATGCGGAAAATTCACGACAACTCGTTTCTGTGACACTTGGTCAAGACCCATCCCAGTTTGTAGCCGTACCAGATTTATGTCTCCACATCAATGGCGATATTGGATCACTGACGCCGGATTCTCTATTTGACTCTTTCAAGCTCACCGATACTAGTTATCTAACGGACACATTCCGTGGTAGCTTGTGGGGTGATTTTTTTAGGACTCAATTGCGTCACGCGCAAGCGATATTTTTCCTCGGGACATCCTTGGGCGATATTGATATTACGCGAATTCTATATGAAGAACGGGCAATAAAAGACAAGTGTTTCCTCATTACTAATCCGCAACCGTCAAAGGTTGACCAGTTGATACTCGCCAAGTACGGCACGGTCCTCCCCTGGGGAATGGAGAAGTTTTCTCGCATATTAGATGAAAAAAAGAGAAGTTGGAATCCCGCACGTTACGAGCCTGTACGCATCGCTTTTGAAGAAATAAAAAAACCAAACGATATCCGCATTACTAAGGATCAGGATGCGTTTAATCTCTTTCTGCGCGGTGAGGTTGATAGGGGGCTCGTGTATAAGTCTCTCTTGGAGCCCGGGCAGAATCCTCCTTATTATGTGCTCCGTTCCAATCTGGCAATAATTTCTAAATATGCGGAGCAAAAAAAGAAAACATTCCTGATTACTTCATCATTGGGGAACGGGAAAACACTTTTATGTCTCGGGATTGCCCACAAGGCCCTGCTGGAAGGATATAAAGTATTTTGGTTAAAACCCGAGTACGACGACTACCATATAAATCGAGATATTACTTCACTCTGCCGCGATAGAGAACCGATTGTTGTGGTTGTCGAGAATTACTATCGCTATCTAAAAAATCTTCACTATCTGCGTGCCAATCGGACAAGTAAGGTTATTCTTATTTTGACTGCCAGAACCGATATCAATGATCATTACTATGATAGGTTGTTGGATGCTCTCGACCAGAAACCCGTTCTTCTGGATGTGGATCAGATCGACGATTCTGCCGCCGATCAAATCATTTCAATTCTTGACCACTTTAGTTTCTGGGGCAAGCATGCGGCAAAAAGTTTTTCCGAAAAGAAGCGTGTCCTTGACTTGATGAATAATTCCTTTCAACGCCTATTATTAGAATTATTAAAATCACCCGACATTTCCTCCCGTTTTTTAAACGTGCTTAGGGAGATTGAGCAGATGAAGGACGGAACAGGAGCTGTTGAACTTATCGTCGCATCGTGTGCTCTTTCGCTTCTTTTGGGCCATGAGGTTACAATTTCATCGGTGTCGGACATCCTTGAAACAGATGTTGTTCGCGACGCAAGAATTCGGCAGCATGCGGGCATACGCGAAATTATACGCATCGGCAGAGATTCCATTGAACTACAATCATCCGTGTTTAGCCAGTTTATATTGAGTAGCATTTCGGATAGTACGCTCCTCATCAATTCTTTGATAAAGATTGCCAAAAGAGCAGAACGCTTAGGTAAAAATAATTCGACCTACTACTGGATTTTTAGAGAGCTGGTTAGATTCAGCAACTTGCAGATGATATTACCCGAGCGGCAACGGCGCCCTATGGCAATCAATTTTTATGAGGCATTAAAGAATCTCGATTCAACAAAAGAACATCCGCATTTTTGGCTTCAATATGCGATTGCTCGCTTGTCATTTCCAGACCTTGATGAAGCCGGAATTTATTTTGAGAACTCTTATGCTTATGCAGAAAAACTTGGCAATTATAACACGAGACAAATTGATAATCATTTTGCACGATATCTTTTAGAGCGTTCCAAGGCAGAGGGTGATGCGGACAAAGCATATAGGCATTTTATCAAAGCACATGAACTTTTGATGCCGCAATTTAACCAGACGGATCTCTACTATCCATATCGTGTTGCCAAAGGCTACTATGGTTTTTTCTTCAAGCATTTCAAAAAACTCGCGTCGGAGCAAAAAAGTGAATTTTTGTTAGCCTGTCAGATGATCTTGGAGGGGATGCGAAGATTAGATTTTTCTGTTATGAACAATAGGTTTGTCAAAGAGTGTAAGAATAACTTGCAAGAAATCATGAAAATGAAAGAAAGGGGACTATTTTAAAACTTATGGAGAAGGGATACGGTTTTATCAAGACAGGGCATTATGAAGAAGACATTTTTTTCCATGCAAAGAATGTCATCGGAGCAAATTTTCAAGACCTTACCGAGGGCGATACGGTCGAATTCTTGCTACGGAAGAATAATGATGGCAGGTTAGAAGCGGTAAGGGTAGGTCGTACTTTCAGCGATAATTAAGGAGTAAAAACTGAGGGTTCCCGCCGCGGAGCGAGGATACTTTACTCATGCCGCAATCGTGAGCGGAGAGCAGGAAGGCGAAGCGTAAACGGAATTTGATTTTCTGCATGGTTTCATTTATACTCCCTCCATGCGCGACACGCTGGTCATTGATCTGGAGACGAA
>CAYIBQ010000085.1:0-2819 GCA_964361695.1 uncultured Candidatus Saccharibacteria bacterium
GTTAATGCTTCTGTCCATATATTAGCCCAAAAAAGAGTGTTTTGAAACTATCTCAAGGTCTCCTGCTCGCACTGGAGTCGTCACGAGGAGCCGCGGTTGGTTTCGGATATGGCTCCGGAGGATGTTTATTTTGTCGGGGTGCCGCCGCATTGGGGCATTGCATACCGACAGATGAAAGAGATTGATGTTCCCGCGGTGCGGAGTTCTTTGCCTGAAGGATTTCTTGTGTTCGTGCCAGGAGGAAAAAACCCTTTGCTTACTAACACGATCCTCCGGTACAGCATCGCGGCGAGCAAAGAGATCATCGGAGATGACTTTCTGCTCGGGTTTTCTCCGCACCCAGGTGAAAGGCCCGAACGTCCGGAAGATGAGGCGTTGTTCGCGCAAGCATTTGCCGAACGCAAGGCCATGCTGGAAGGGATTCGGATGGTTGGTATGCAGCCCTTTTCCAATCCAGAGCGGTATGCGATTGCCGATCTCGTCATCACGACGGGCGGGCCCAATGAAACGATCACGGCCGCATACGCGCGCAATCCAAAGGTCGTGTACTACCGCGACGATGCGGTAAAAGCATTTCTTGCCGAAAGCGGCGTGGAGGGCGGCAACTGGTTTGTGCCCGACTACGGCGGCGCGCACCTCGTGGGGCCTGATGATTTTGCCGAGGGCGTACGGTTTGCCATGAGCGCCGAGGGAAAAGCACATCGCCTGTACCAGCAGGAAGAAAATTTTCCTCTGCCCGATACGTGGGACACCGCACCCGCAATTGTGGATTTTCTAGAAAAAATAGCAAGCGAATAAATATCCTTTGCCGGAGAGAAAACCTCTCCGGCATTTTCTTTTGGGGCGGATTCTGATATCATCCCGATGATGCCGGATTACGGGGGTCCGGTACGCAAGGGCTGTTTGACAACGAGGAGCGATACGCATGGTACTCACCTACAAAAAGACAGGTGTTGATCTGGATGCGGCTGACTTGTTTGAAGAAATGATCAAGGATTGGATCAGGAATGTGTGGCCGGGTGACGAAGAAAAAATTGGAAAGTTTGCGGGCACAGGACGTATACCGCATGGATCGCATCAGTTTGCCGCCGGGACGGATGGTACCGGCACGAAAATTATCCTTGCGGCGATGATGGGGGAACTTGACGGCATTGGTCAGGATGCGGTTGCGATGTCCGCGGTTGATGTGTATGCCGCGGGCAGTACGCCGAAGTATCTTCTGGATACGCTGAAAGTAGCGCGTCTGAATCCGCAACTGCATATCCGTGTCATTGAGAGCGTGATACGCGGATGTGTGTTGGCGGGATGTCGTCTCATTGGTGGAGAAACGGCAGAACTTCCTGGGATGTTCCGGCATGCGTGGATGATTGATTTAGACACCACAGTTATTGGTTTCCCTGATCCTGGAAGGACGTATGATGCCATAGAGGAAGGACAGAAAATATACGGATGGCCTTCCTTCGGGGTGGCCTCAAACGGCTTTTCATTGATTCGCCGCGTATTCGGCCTCCAACAGCCAAAAACTGCCCGTCCGAAACTGATGACCTATTATCCGTCGCTGGGTCAAAAACTTTGGCAAGCGTTACTTATACCTACACCCATCTGGATTCGGGAGATTGAAGCGCAGTGCATGCGCGGCGTGCGGTTTGCCGGACATGCACATATCACCGGCGTGGGTATGCCGGGTAATATTCCGCGTATCCTGCCTCCGCAGTATACAGCGGTGATTGACCGCAGTGCATGGAAGCGTCCGCCGATCTTTCCTCTCATTCAGAAAAAGGGCTTGATTGCTAGTGAGGAAATGGATCGAGTATTCAACAATGGAATCATGCTTGTTTCCGTCATAAGCAACAGCGGAAAAGAAATAGACGACGACAATGCCACCTTGATCGGCGAAGTGCGCGAGAGAAAAGATGACGAGCCGCAGGTTGAACTCGTCGGAGAGTATCGCGACGCATAAGCATATGGCATGTTCAGCGCCGTTCCGACGTACATCGGGACGGCATTTTATTTGACTTGAATAGTGGGCGATAGTATCATATTTACATGTCTTTGTTTGAAAAAATATCCCTCTGGATTGTAAAGATCGGGCTGTGGATTCTGCCGTTTTTGCCCCTGTATGTTTCCGGCAGTATGCTGTTCCCGTTTATTACGGGCAAGAATTTTGCATTTCGCATTATCATAGAAATCATTTTTGCATTCTGGGCGGGTCTTGCAGTCGCACGGCATGAATACCGTCCCCGCCTGACGCCGCTTTTCAAAATCGTCACGGCGTTTGTCGCGATTGTTTTCCTTGCAGATCTCCTGTCACCCCACCCGTACAGATCGTTTTTTTCCAACTACGAACGTATGGAGGGATTTATGATGCTGGGGCACATGTATCTGTATTTCGTCATGCTGGTCAGCGTGTTCCGTTCTCGCAATGACTGGATGATATTCTTCCATCTCTCACTCGCCGCCAGTATCATTGCGTGCTACTACGGCCTTATGCAAAAGCTCGGGCGCATGGTGTCGCTACAGGGGGGATTCCGGGTGGATTCGCGTCTCGGTAATCCGACGTACTTTGCCGCGTATCTCCTGTTCCACATATGGTTTCTCGCCATGCTGATCTACGAATATGCAAAAGTGTGGTGGCGTGCGGCTCTGTATGGGGCTGTGCTGGTATTTGAACTTGTCATGATCTACTTTACCGCGACCCGCGGTGTCGTGCTTGCTCTCGCCCTTGCCGTGCCGCCGTTTCTTATGGTCCTCGCATATTTCTGGCCATCAATCGCGGGATCGTCGCGCGGGGGATGGAGCATGGGGCGAAAAATCGCGGC
>CAYIBQ010000086.1:0-2795 GCA_964361695.1 uncultured Candidatus Saccharibacteria bacterium
GCAAACGGTTTGCCCTGCCCAACAGCGAAATATTGCTCCACCAAGTGATGGGAGGCGCTGAAGGACAGGCCGTAGAGATTGAGATCGCGGCGCGCCAGATCCTGCGGGTAAAGGAAAAAATAAACAATATCCTCGCCAAGCACACCGGACAAAAGCGCGACAAGATAGAGCGCGACACGGACCGCGACTTTTGGCTCACGGCGGAAGAAGCAAAGCAGTACGGCGTGGTGGACGAAATCATCACCCGCAAGCCCGCAGGCGGGAAATAAGCGACAAAAGCGGCACAGTCGTTATTTTCTTTATATCCTAAAATTACGGCGTACGCCGTAATTTTAGGATGACGCCCCCAGAAAAACAATCTTCCGCGCAGAAATCGTGCATCAGGACAAGAGGCCGGGCAGGAGATTCTGGCCGGTCATTTCTTCGGGTTTTTCAATAGCAAGCAGGGCGAGTGCCGTAGGCGCTATATCGGTCAAAATGCCTCCAACTTCCTGTTGTGCGGCCACCAATTCCGCGTCTGAACGCGGAACGGCGCGTCTGTACTGCTCCCCTATCAGCATGAGCGGCACCGGATTAATGGAATGTGCAGTGCGGGCCTCTCCGCTCACGGCATTGCGCTTGAGTTCTATGTTGCCGTGATCCGCAGTGATGAGCATGACGCCACCCAGGGAGAGCACTGCATCGGCGAGTGTTTTGAGCGCTGTGTCCAGCGCTTCAACCGCGCGTACACCCGCCTGAAAATTACCCGTATGCCCGATCATGTCCGCGTTGGCAAAATTGGCGATTATGACATCGTAGAGTTCCATATTTCCCATTATTTTTTCCGCGATTTCTTTTGCCCGCATTTCTGGTACTTCATCAGGGTGCGCCGCGGATGCGGACGGCACCAACATGCGGTCTTCCTGGGGAAACGGATGCTCGTCTCCCCCATTGAAAAAGTAGGTCACGTGGGCATATTTCTCGGTCTCGGCAATGCGCAATTGCCGGAGCCCTGCATCCGACAATACCTTGCCCAGAGGATGGGCTATATCCGCCGCCGGAAACATAGGTATAACGCCTATGAGTTTTTTTTCATATTCCGTCATAGTAACGACCAAAAGATCCGATACTTTTGCGCGCGGAAAGGCCTGGAAATCCTCATCAACAAACGCGTGCGCCAGTTCGCGCATGGAATCCTCGCGGAAGTTGAGAAACACAAGCGCATCACCTTCTTGGATATTTGGAATTTGGGATTCGGAATTTGGAGTTTGGAGCGAAGCGATCATGGCCGGTTCAACGAATTCATCATCCGTGCCTTTGGTATACGCCTCAATGAGATGTGCATAAACCGATGTGATGCGCTCCCCCTTCCCTTGCGTAAGCAGGGCATACGCTTTTTCTATTCTGTCCCACTTTTCGTCCCGATCCATAGCAAAAAATCGACCGATGACCGAAGCATACTGCGCCTGCGGATGCAGAGCGCGGAGTCGTTTCTCCAGCCCCTGCAGAAAAGATGCGCCTCCGCGCGGAGGCGCATCTTTTCCATCGCTAAAAACATGGATATAAACCTCGGCTAGTTGTGCCCTGGCCGCCCATGCAACCAGAGATTCCAAATGCTCGGCATAGCTGTGTACCGAGCCGGACGATACGAGTCCTGCAATGTGCAAGCGCGAATTATTTTTCTTGACGTGCTGTGCCGCCGCGGCCAGCGCCGGATTATCAAAAAAAGATCCATCATTGATCGCATGAATAATGCGCGGCAAGTGATGGTGCAAAACGCGGCCTGCGCCGATCGTGAGATGCCCCACTTCTGAATTACCAGCGACCCCCCACGGCAGACCCACGGCGACGCCGGATGCTTGCAACGTGGTAAAAGGAAAATCACGCAAAAATCCGTCCAGTGCGGGTTTTTTTGCTTCTGCGACCGGATTGCCGGCGATCTCCAGGGAGACGCCGAACCCGTCCAGAATTACCATCACGAGTGGTTTGGCGCGAGGCATGACCCTCGTAGTTTATCACGCGCATACCTCGGAAAGAACTTGACATAATGGAAATTATATATTATCTCTAATAGAGCGTTTGTCCCAGTGTTCGGATTCGGATGAGACGGTGCGCCTTGTCACCCACACAGAAGGGGGAAGTATGTTGTACATTGAAAACTTTTTGTCTGATCCGGATGCCCGCTTGATTACGGCAGAAGACAATGCCGGCCTTTTTGTTCTGTTGCGTTATGGCGAGGAACAAGCCCAAGACGCAATGAGAACCATAAATGAAGATCGCAACACCATAAAATGGTGTCTGTGTTTTCGGAAAGAGACGACCACCAGAGCCGCCGCAGATGCCTTTTTTGAAGAACTGCGGCAAAGGAACCTCACACTACCGAGATCCCTGCAGTACCTTGCCAAAGAGATGCCTTAGTATTTCTTATATCACCGTGCCCCATGGCTTGCAGACGCACGTCTGCATCGCGGGGCATTTTACTTTCCGCTCACTTCGTTTCTCCATTGCCAATAGGTATTCCTGCCTGCGGTAATTGACAATTGAGGGGTGTTTCTGGTATGATTGCCGCATCATTTGAAATATCCATTTTCTTAACACGTGAATACAGAGCATCAGATGCCATCCTTGGACATATTGCCTGCTACGACCGCTATGCATTTCTCCACAAGTAGCGTATCCTCATTCACGAATAACCACATCTCTCCCCTGGCTGACTAGGTAGGGCTGTTTGTTTTTCGCGATTGTGGCACCTCCCGAGGGTGGCTCTCTCGTGTTTCGGTATTTGCCGAACAGTATGAGCACACCACTTATCATCG
>CAYIBQ010000087.1:0-2673 GCA_964361695.1 uncultured Candidatus Saccharibacteria bacterium
GAGACGAATTGCGCGAGAAAGTCGGCCAGTATCTCTTCAACAAAACCCAGCGGCGTCCGATGGTATTGCCGGTGGTGATAGAGGTATAGATCTCTAAAAGGCGCGGTTCCCGCTGGCTTCTTGTTTTCTCGGCACGCTCGTCCCGTCCAGCGCGGGACTCGCTAAGTGATGAAAAAGTTTCTGCGCCCGGATGGGCGCAGACCAAGCAAACTTTTCCGTCAATTGCCGCGAGAAACAAGAAGCCGCGACCGCGCCTTCTAATTTTTATGAATAAAAAAATATTATTGAGCGGGATACAGCCGTCCGGTGCTCTGCACATCGGGAACTATCTGGGTGCGATAAAGCAATGGGTGGATTTGCAGAGCGACTACCGCGTATTTGCGATGATTGCGGATCTGCACGCGATTACGGTGCCGCAGGAGCCGGAGGCATTGCGAAGCAAGACGCTGGAAGTGGCGGCACTTCTTGTCGCCTGCGGCATTGACCCTGAAAAATCAGTCATCTTTGTCCAATCCCATGTGCCTGCTCACACCCAACTCGCCTGGGTACTCAACACGATCACGCCGCTCGGGGAATTGGAGCGCATGACGCAGTTTAAGGATAAAGCGCATATTAAATATGAATTTTGGACAGAGATGGCGCGTTACTATAGAGACACAGGTGAGCTTTTGGTTCAAATAACAAAACATCTCGAAAACGAAAATGGCAACGACCCAGAAAAAAATTTGAAATTGAAAATAAAAATAACAGGGGCACTTGGGCAAAGTGGATTTGAAACAATAGATAAGCTTTTTCAAATAGAAAAGACGAGAGAAGAGGTACTTGCAGGCATCCTGAATTATCCTGTGCTCATGGCCGCGGATATTCTGCTGTATCAAACCAATGTAGTGCCGGTGGGCGAAGACCAGCAACAGCATTTGGAACTGACGCGGACGCTCGCGAACAAGTTTAATAATCGTTTTGGCGAGACGTTCCGCATTCCTAAAGCGCATATTCAGAAAGACACGGCGCGCCTCATGGGACTGGATGATCCGTCAAAAAAGATGTCCAAATCAGCGCCAAGCGCAAATAATTACATCGGCCTTTTGGATACGCCCGACGACATCCGCCGCAAGATAAAGGTTGCGGTGACGGATTCAGGGAAAGAAATTATATACGACGAGGAAGCCAAACCCGCGATTGCAAATCTGCTTCGTATCTTCTCCGCTTTTTCGCAAAGCGCGATTGCCGATATAGAAAACCAATATCGCGGCAAATCATATGCGGAGTTCAAAAACGATCTCGCGGAACTCCTTGTCGCAAAACTTGAGCCAATACAACGTCGGTATCATGCACTCTCGCAGGATGAGGCAGGACTGCGCGCCGCTCTGCGGCGCGGGGCAGAACAGGCGCATACGATAGCGCAAGGGACGTTGCGGAGCGTGTACGAAAAAGTCGGCTTTGCGGTATAGCAACCGCCGGTCTTTCGTCCACTTGCGCTGTTCCTTGAGAGGTGATAATGTGAGTCGTCGTTCTTTCATCGGTATCTTTGCAATGAGAGGAGGAATGGATGACGCATTTCGTTGCTGTACTCACCGCTATCTTGTGTGATATTGCGCACGGGTTCTTTTTTCTGCCGGAAGACAGCGCAGGATTTTCGCCCAGAGACACCATCTTCGCGCGAAAGCTCCTTCGGGAAACGCTCCTGAAAAAAAATGGTGGTACTCTTTCGGTGCGCGTTACCGAAGTATGTCGGACCGATCCTGATCTCTGCCTGTGGGCAAAGAAAAAAATGGCCACGGGAGAGACGCAATTCGCCAGACATCTGTGGATCGCCTATCGCGTACTCGTGCTATCGGCTCCATAGCCGCCGCGCTACCGCCGCGGCTTTTTTTATATCATCACCGTATGAGATCATCTATCTGCCGCTCCATATCCAAAAGATCGAACTCTGCAATCACCGAGAGCATATTGGCTCTGCCCCAGTTATTTTTTATGTCGCGTTTGTGCGCTGTTTCGTCTCCGATCTCGGCGCGCACTAAATATAAAAACATTCCTCTATTCTTCCGGAAAAGATTTTGATAGTCCAAACTATAATATGCCATCTTCATATCATCGCGATCGTCAAGCTCATTGCCTCGTATCATCCACGTTTCTTTATCCGGATCTCTTTGATCTCGGAGGCGTGGAATTTGTGTTTTGGAGACGTGATATCCAAGGGTAAAGCCCCGCTCCTGCGCTCGCGCGTCAAGCCATCGCACCCATGATGCGACATCTTCTTTTCCGAGGTCAATGCGTTCTCTCGCGCGCGAAAAAATGGTTTTTCTCAATTCATACGGAATGGAAAGCACGCCCAGAATACGCTCCGACGGCAATGCGCGTAGCTCTCGCTCAAAGGCGTCAATCTCTTCATCGGAAAAATCGTGATCTCTCAACGCATCTTCTGTTTCACCCAGGAGTTTTTCCATCACCAGAGCGCGGAAGAGATGCTCGCGGCTTTTCTCCCCGATTTCCTCGGAGATTGCTGGATGAGTTTCAGATTTTTTTACCCCCTCCATGTGAGATGATATAAAACTAACATACAATACATATAGAGCGCAGTATTCTTAAAGTAGTTCGAACGGTTTTCGCCGCCGCGAGCGGCGGCGAAAAGGAGCAAACCCCGCCCAAAAGCGCGGCTCCGCCGCGCCGATG
>CAYIBQ010000088.1:0-2625 GCA_964361695.1 uncultured Candidatus Saccharibacteria bacterium
TTCGCAAAAAGGACTCGGCGCGGATCGTGTGGGACACCAAGCCCAAGCGCGCGCCAAATCCGAAAGACATTGAGTTTCAGACCGCGGAGGTCGTGATCCCAAATCCCGAAAAAGCCGGGCAGCTGCCACTTTCATTCCGCGACAAACTCATCGGCGAGGACGAACTGGACAAGCAAAAGATGAACCGGCTTATCTGGGGCGACAACCTGCTTGCTATGCAGGCGCTTTTGGCGCAAGGGTACGAGGGCAAAATCAACCTCATCTACATTGACCCGCCGTTTGATTCCAAAGCCGACTACTCGCACAAAATCAAAATTGACGGCACTGAAATGACCAAAGAGCCCTCTGTCATTGAGCGACTCGCTTACAAAGACACATGGGCCGGTGGCACGGACTCCTACCTTGATATGCTCTATCCGCGCCTGCAACTAATGAAGCGGCTCTTGGCGCCCGACGGCTCCATCTATGTGCATCTTGATTGGCACATTGGGCATTACGTGAAAGTTATGATGGACGAGATTTTTGGAAAGGATAATTTTATAAACGAGATCGTATGGGCATATACTGGCCCAAGAAAAGCAGGAAGATATTTTACCAGGAAGCACGACGTAGTTTTTCTGTATTCAAAGTCCGATAATTATGTATTCAATCCGCAATATATTCCACACAAAAGTGGGTTGCATAATGTTGGGCAAGTTTTTGGTAGTGAAGAAGAAGACGAGGAGGGAGTAAAAGAGCTTGAGGAAAAAGGCAAGCAAGCCGAAGATTGGTGGATTGATATTTGGGCTACCGAGAGATATAGAAGTGAATTATTGGGGTACGATACCCAAAAACCTAGCCCGCTACTTGAAAGGATCATCAAGGCAAGTTCATCAGAAAACGATCTGGTAGCTGACTTTTTCTGCGGTTCCGGTACTGCGCTTGCCGTTGCTGAAAAACTCAACCGCCGCTGGCTTGGAACGGAACTTGGCAAAGTCGGCATTCAAGTAACGCGCGGGCGGCTGGTAGAGCAGGAAGCAAACCCATTTCTCATTGAAAACATCGGCAATTATCAGCGCGAGATGATTTACCTTTCCGGCGGCAGGATTTACGAAATGCAAAAAATTATCCTGAAGCTCTATGGCGCCACGCCGATCAAGAACCGGCACGACTTGGGCGTAAGGAAAGACGAAAAAACACTGGAGCTTGTATATTGCGGCTATCCAGACCGTCCGGTCGCGGCGCGTAAAGTAGAGGAGCTCGCGGCCGAGGCGCGGGATTTGGAAGGCACGGGCTACAAGCGGCTCGTCATTCTCGCATGGGATTATGAGTACAACTACGACGAACTTTTGGCTTCTCGCCTCCGTGCCGCGGGCAAAGATATCAAAACCGAAGTCGTGAGCCGGCAGATCCCGCAGGACATTTATGAATATCTGAAGAAAGCGCGAGACGAGGAAGAAATTGAGACGCTTGCCGCAAAGGTGCATTTTTCTGAAAAGCCGTATCTCAAACTCGCCGAGCCGAAAATAGACGGCACGACGGCGACCATCGGCATTGATAACTATGTGCTCTATGATTTCCCGCTTGGAAGCGGCAAAAAAGCGGACGAGGCGCGCATAGAACTTCTCAAAATGGTGAAAGACAATTTTGCCGTGCTGATTGACTACTGGGCCGTGGATTGGAATTACGATGGCTTTACCTTCAAGTCGGCTTGGCAGGATTTGCGCGGCTCCGGCCGAAAGGCAAAAACGGTCAGCGCCAAGACGGCGCATACATACGAAAGCCCCGGCAAATATACCATCGCCATTCGCGTCGTGGATATTTTCGGAAATGACGCTACCGGAACGCTGGAGGCAACAGTGTAAGAACTATGTTATACAAAATCGCTTCAAATCTTTATACTCGGTATGTAAAAGGAACGGAAAACGGTGCCGTTGTTCAGGATGTCCAGATTTTTCTCTGCAATCTTACGCAAGCGGTGATGAAGGGTATCGGCTGTAATTGTGTTCGGGCGTACATCGGGACGAGGGCGTTGAAACATGTGTACGACAAGCGACCCGCTGAAGAATTTGATTTCTTGGTGGACAATATACATCGATTGGTAAAATACCCCGACCGCGTTTATCGGAACAAAGGCGGCAAGCGAGGAGATTTTATTTTTGTCAAAAAACTTAAAAACGAGAACTATATTTGTTCTCTACAAGAGGTCATGAAAGAATATAATAGCAGGAGATGTGAAATAGCCACTTTCTTCCGCGTCAGGAAAGAAAGCTATTTGGCGAGTTATGATCTTTTGTGGGAGTGGAAGGGCGGCGAACCTTCATCGTAGCGCTTTCGATTTCCCGCAAGCGGGACCTAATCACGCCCCGCAGTAGAGCCATTTCTGACTTTCACCCCCATAAGAGACCACGACTATTAACAGCATACCATCCCATAGCTTTGTCAGATAGCGAGTTATCCACAATTTATTATAGCGCACTATGCCAAAAAAATCAACACAACCCATCATCAATGAATTGCCCCTTGCGAGTGCGCTTCGGGGGGAGGTGTCTGCGTGGGCGGATCAGGGCTGGCCCGGTGTGACGCAGACAACGCACGACCTTTTGGCGTATTGGTTTCTCCGCGACGAGGAAGATGTGGAGCGAT
>CAYIBQ010000089.1:0-2616 GCA_964361695.1 uncultured Candidatus Saccharibacteria bacterium
CGCTTTTTGGTGACTGCGCACCCACCCGATTTGTCCGGCGAAATTCCAGGCAAGGGTTCCAACGAGACGTGGGCGGCCAGACAAGCCAGAACGACGCTCATTGATCCCGCAGGCATCCCGTACGAGGATATCCTGGTATCTGTCTTTGACGCGGATACCCAAGTCTTGCCGGAGTACTTCGGCATTCTCACGCACGCATTTTTGACGTCTCCGTATCCCCAGCGTTCCAGTTACCAGCCCGTAGCGCTTTTTACCAATAATATCTACCAGGCTCCGGCGCTGGCGCGTGTCATTTCCTTTTCATCTTCGTTTTGGCATATGATTCAGCAGTCGCGCCCGGAGAGGCTCATAACGTTTTCCTCCCACTCCATGCCGTTCAGAGCGCTCGTGGATGTCGGCTGGTGGCACACAGGGATTGTGTCCGAGGACTCACAGATTTTTTGGCAATGTCTCCTGCATTATGACGGTGACTGGCGCACCGTGCCTCTGGACTATCCGGTTTCCATGGATGCCAATGCCGCTCCCACGTTTTGGGCGACTATGCGTAATCTCTACAAGCAACAGCGCCGGTGGGGATGGGGATGCGAAAATATCCCGTACCTCCTGAACGGATACCGCACAAATAAAAAAATACCCTTGTCCGCCAAACTCTACTGGCTCTTTCACGAGCTGGAAGGTAAGCACTCATGGGCGACCAACACCCTCATCATCTTCAGCTTGGGATGGCTGCCGATTCTGCTGGGCGACGCGCAATTTCAATTTTCTGTGCTGTCATATAACTTGCCGCGCGTGACCCGATGGGTGATGAATTGTTCCATGATCGGCATCGCATCATCTGCCGTGCTCGGTATGATCCTCCTGCCTCCCAAGCCAGCATGGTTCCGTCGCCGTCATTATCTGCTCTATGTGATACAGTGGATCATGATGCCGATACACCTCATCATCTTCAGCTCACTCCCCGCGCTTGAGGCGCAGACGCGACTTGCCTTGGGCGGCAGGTGGCGGCTGGGATTTTGGATTACGCCCAAATTCCGCACACGAAAAGAACTTGAAAAATCTCCGCTATGAATCTCTTGTTCGCGTTTGTTTTGTTTCCACTGGATTCTCCGTCGGCGCTGGCGCTGATGCTTTTTCTCGTGCTCGTACTCTCGGGTTTGGGCCTGCCCGTGCCCGAGGAAGTCACGCTCATCTTTGGGGGCTACCTCGCCTACCTAGAGTTCATTGATTTTTGGACTGCGGTGTATGTGTTGATCGCGGGGATCATCGCCGCGGACATCGTAGGATTTCTTTTGGGGCGATACGCCATGGCATATATCCTTCGCTTTATGTTGCGCTGGCAACCGCTCACGCACGTGTTTCAAAAAGCCGAAGTGTTGTTTGAACGATACGGCGACAAGATCGTGGTATTTTCGCGGCCGCTTGCGGGCGTGCGGGTGGCCGTGCCAATTTTTGCCGGATACACCGGTATGCGATTTTCGAAATTTCTGGCTCTTGATCTCATCGCGGCAATCCCGTGGACATTTCTTCTCGTATCATTGAGTTATTATCTCGGCCCGGGCTTTGATCTCCTGCGGGGTCTTCGCGACACAAAGTATGCCATGCTCGCAGGTCTCGCGCTTGCGATCGCCGTCTACTGTGCGGTACGCTTTGTTCAGCGCAAAAGAAAAACAGACATCTTTGAGCAGACATAATTTGGCGGGCATTGTTTAGTGGCAGGACGACTGCTTCCCAAGCAGTAGGCGGGAGTTCGATTCTCCCTGCCCGCACCACGTAGGAAAAATAAATGCCTCGCCCCGCCTCGAGCGGAGCTCGGTGACTAATTCAATTTTGGAGGAAAGTTTTTAATCCTATGTTTGAGTTCGATAAAGCAACTGAAAATGTCGGTGGGTGGTTGACTGACGCCGAGGGCCGTTCTTTGTATAATACTGCCAAGGAAATCAAAACCGGAAATGTAATTGTTGAAGTTGGCTCCTGGAAAGGAAGATCTACGATTTGTCTTGGCAATGGTTCTAAAGATGGAAATAAAGTTAAAATTTTTGCCATAGATCCCCATATCGGTTCCTCTGAGCACCATAAAATGTTTGGCAAGATTGATACCTTTGAAGAATTTAAGCAGAACATAAGTAAAGCTGGAGTTTCCGAGTTTACTGAGCCGATTAGAGATACTTCCGAAAACGCGGCAAAAAATTTTAACCAGCAGATTGAATTTGTTTTTATTGATGGTGCTCATGAATATAGTTTTGTTAAATTGGATTTCAATTTATGGTTTCCAAAAGTGATGAATGAGGGTATTTTGGCTTTCCATGATTCCTGGCACTTTATTGGCCCAAATTTAGCAACGGCAATTCCCTTGCTCACTTCTGCTAAAATTAAAAATCCGCGTCTGGTTGACACCATTACATACTTTGAAAAAGTAGAAAGAAATTCCATATCTGATCGTTTGAAAAATATTGGTTTTGTCATATATCGTACCTTGTTTGGTATACGTGGATTTTTAAGATTAAAATATCAGGGTAGTAAAGTTATTTGAATTTGCCGCCAAAGAAAAACTTGAAATTGTCATTCGTGCGGCTCCGCCGCCTTTCCGGATTTTCGCGGGGGGACTTCCTCGCCACC
>CAYIBQ010000090.1:0-2608 GCA_964361695.1 uncultured Candidatus Saccharibacteria bacterium
CTCAATGAGTACCCCGCCATTGCCTGATCCGAGATCAACCAACAGATCGCCGGGACGCGCCTGGGCAAACGCAAAAATGGCGGCCATGCGGCTAGCTTTGGTCGGCGCATACGGCGATCCGCGATGGGCCGCGATAATGAGCGTATGAATGAGGAACAGAAGAAAGACAACCGCCGCCGCCAAAAAAACAATGTTGAGGACGAAAAAAAGGAAAAGATTCATGCTACGGGGGCGGTAGGCCTCGAACCTACAACCTCTCGTTTTGGAGACGAGGGCTCCACCAATTGAGCTACACCCCCATATGCGGCAAAAAAAGCTTGTGCTGTGGCCAGCAACTGCCGCGCCATATCATTACTGCCATAACGAATCGCAACACATCCCGGATAATCCTTCCTTATCCTCTTACCGGTGTTCGGCTTCAGATACGGCCGGTGAAACTGCGATTCCGGAATACCCGTCGCTTCTGCCCAAAAACGCAGTTGTTTTTGCGGATCATGATACTGATGCAGATGAATACGCGGCCTTATTTTCTGCTCATCAACTTCAAAACTTTCCCGGAAAAGACGGAGGAACAACCTTATCAGACGCGGATCGGAATTGATGAAAGATACGCCGTTGTAATGGCTCTTTACTCCCTCGCACCAATACAGCAATGCACACAAAACCTTCTTATGGACGTTTTGGAAATGATTGCTGTGAACTTCTCGCAATGCCGCCTGCAAATATCCGTCCAGAAGATTCCGCATCTGTTCATGTTTTCTTTCTGCGGAAACCACCTGTCCAAGCTTGATCTTTGTCAAAAGTCGCGCGCGCGATTCTGGCGTTAAGATAACGTTCCGTATCCACAGAGATACGCTTCCTTTTGAGACACCTATGCGTTCCACAATCTCATTCACGGAATATCCGTGTTCTCGCAACCTGATTGCTTCCAATCTTTCCGCTACCTTCTGTTTCATTTGAAAGGGTTCTCAATAAAATTTATCAGATGCTGGCGGTTCAATTATAAAAGATCAGGCATACGAGATCAACTGTGGATAAATCCGTAAAAGCTAGGTCTTTTTGACTTCCTTGTGGGCGGTGTGTTTTTTGCACCACGCGCAATGCTTTTTGAGCGCCAGCTTGCGCTCGGCCTGGCGGACGTTTTTGTGTGTCCAGTAGTTGAACCGTTTGCAGATCGTGCATTGCAGGCGCACGAGATTTGGCTGTGGCATATTCGCTGTCGCTCAAATGAAAAAATAAAAATGAAAAATGTAAACTTACTATAGCACAGATGGGGGATTTTTACTACCTTAGAAATGCTCTAATGTCCTGTCATCATTGAGAGGGGATTTCGTGTGGGCGGCCACAACCACCACGAGCGCCACGATGAGGATATTCTTGATGATGTACTGCCCTTCAAGCGTCGGCGCCAAAAATCCCTGCCATGTCGTATCGGTCAGCAGAAAAAGAGGCAGTGCCGCCACAGCCATATGCCCCGCGACGAGCAATATGGCAAGTCGTTCCATTCGGGGGAGCAGAAACAAAACTCCAATCATGATTTCAAATGCGGCCAGCACGCCGGAGAAGGTCGGAAAGGGCATAAATGAGACTGTTTGGAGATACAGCTCCTGCACCAAGGGGGCCGCCGGACTCATGCCTATCAGTTTTAAAGCGCCAAACCAAAAGTACACGACAAAAAGAGACATCCGCGCCAGAGGCATTTCCACACGCCGAAAAAATCCTAGCACATACATATCAAATTTTTCTATCAGTATGTTCATACAAAAGCCGATGGTGAGAATTGAACTCACGACCTACTCCTTCACTTCTACCTCCGTTTCACCACCTTGTGGCTTATGAGAGGGTTAGACTGTATCTTGCGCATATCCGCCGCCTTCGGCGAACACAGCGCCCCTTGTCAGTCGTTCGGGCAATCCACCTCTGGCAGACGCCACGGTCTTGTCCGTTTTGCGGATATTAACCGTTATTCGGGTTTTACCGCACGGTTTCCGGTGCGGCAGGCAGGAGACGATGCGTCCCACCATGGAGTTGCTCTGCCTCTGAGCTACATCGGCATAACGCATATTATTTTACATTTTCAATCATTTGGAAACACATTTTCCACAAAAAACGCCGGGATTTTTTTGGCGTTTTGCACGACAGATGCTTGCGACGCTCAACAAAACATGGGCATTTATTTTGCCCGATACTTACCCGCAAGGAGCGCGGCCGCCCAAATCATCAGCCCGATACCAAGCATGCCTAGATAAATGATAACGAAATTGTCCATAAGTTTATGATTTTAGCAACAAATGAACGGCCGTTGCGTAAAGGATTACGGCAGTGCCGATACCAACCACAACAAGAGGATCAGTGAGCGAGGCGCCAGAGAGTATCTTCTGCACAACAAGAGCGGCCAAAGAAAGCAGGGCAACTTCTTTGACCCATCGCGCTGCGGTTCCGTAGTGATGCCTCTCCCACACTTGTTTTTGTCCACCCGACATATCCTCCATAATCGTCTTTCGACTGTCTCCAGTGTAACGACCATTATCGCCATGTCAAGATGGTGTATACGTCCACCACCTTTGGCACTCTTCTTTGGGTAATGCCCGCATCATAGCCCTGAAAG
>CAYIBQ010000091.1:0-2581 GCA_964361695.1 uncultured Candidatus Saccharibacteria bacterium
GACCACATATGCCATTTCTTTTTTCAGCGCATACGCAAGTTGTGCCTGAAACGACACATCGTCGCCCAGATATATGGAGCATGCGACACCTGCAGAGCGCACCTCATCTGCCATCGCAAGGTATTCCTGCTCGGCATCCGGAATGAGATTGAGTATGAGTGCGGTACGGGAGCGCGTGTCCATGTCGGGCTTCAGCCCCAGCCGGTCACATCCTGCAATCAAACGGTCTACGCCCAGTGATACGCCCACTGCGGGAATCTTCTGTCCGGTGAATGACATAACGAGATCGTCGTATCTGCCGCCGCCAAAAACCGAGCCGATTTCCCGGGCATCGGTAAGCACGGTTTCAAATACCGCGCCGGTATAGTACGACAGGCCGCGCACCAGCGAGCGGTCAATCCGCCAATATTGTTCGTTGATGCCCATGGCGCCAAGGAGTGCGGCGATTTGGGCAAGGGTTCCGGTCGTCTCGGGAGGAGTCGCAAGGAATGCCATTATTTTTTCCGTGGATTCTTTGCCGAATTCTTTTTGCAGTTCATCGGCAACGCCCGATCTGCCGATCTTGTCCTGTCTGTCAATAATACGCAGTGCATCCCACAGTTTTTCCTGATCAAATCCTGCAAACGAAGGGAGCGCGTCCAGTTCTTTGCGGTCGTTGATGGCAATGATAAATTTCTCAATGCCGAGATTTTTGAGCGTGGTATAGATCACGGCTATGATCTCGGCGTCCGCAACAGGAGAAGCCGCACCGATGATATCAATGTCGGCCTGGGTAAATTCGCGGTATCTGCCTGCCTGCTGGCGCTCGCCCCGCCACACGCGTCCGATTTCATACCGCTTGAACGGCCGCGGAATCTCGGGATTGGCCGCGATAAAACGCGCAAGAGGAACGGTCAGATCAAAACGGAGAGAGGTGTCCGCATCTTCTCCTTTGTCCTGCGACCCGCGCACGTTGAAAATGATTTTTTGCGAATCCGCCTCTCCGCCGGTCAGCACATCGGTCTTTTGCACGCTACTGGTTTCAAGTGGCTCAAATCCAAATGACGCAAATGTCTGGCGCGCGGTATCCACGATCCACTGCTTCAGCTGTGCGTCGCCATGCGCATAATCGCGAAACCCGCCCGGCAAATCGGGTTTGACACGCTTGGTTTTTTTATTATCTGCCATGTTTACTTTTGAATTTATCATATTTGAGAACCAGACGGAAGCACCATTTGGCGCTTCCGTCTGCAAATTAACGGAGGCAGGCGGCAAATTTCTTGGCCTGGTGATTGGGAGCACCAACCAGTAAGAGGTGTGACCACATGATTTCTTGTATGACCTGCAGGTTATTAACCTGGAGAGTCTGTCCAGTCTCAATCTGGACTACCGCAAAATCGGCGGCTCCGAGCAGTACATACAACTCTTCACTGCCGTCCACAGTGTCTATGGAGCACTGGTTCAGGATGTCCTCTCCCGACATTGGGTGTTTCGCATACGATACAGTGTTGGGAAGAGACCTCACAGATAATGCTTCTTCCGTGATGCAGGGGAATCGGGTCGCAATTCTCGCTTGACCCCTGCTTTTCGGATGCCTAAGGATACCATGCACGATGCCGTTTTCGCTTGAAATACCATCCAGACGCGTCGCTCGAGGAGCGATAAACGCTATAGTGCATCGGCATAGATCGCTGAACTCCTTTAGTGCCTGGGGGACTTTTATCCATGCCCCCACACCGCTTCTTTGGCACACGATGGGGATGATAGCTTCTGTCCAGCAATCCCATGTGACGAACCCGCAATCAATATAGCCAAAAAGGGTGAGCCGCGCGATTTCGCTCATCCGCGCGAATACATACTCCGTATCGTCAGCTCTGACAATGAATTGTCGCGGCTCCTGCTCCGGATGGCGCATGGTGCTTCTTATGAGGATCTTCTGCACTTCAGGAAACACTTTTTCGTTGGTAGGAATCCCGACCCGAATCTTACTCATTGCTCCGCCTCCTAGAAAAGAACACAAGATTTTCGCGAAACGAAAATCCCTCTCGCATGAGAGGGGGTTATTCTGATGCCGTTGTGAAAGTTGATTTTCAGGACATCAACGCAACCCTCTCTCGCGAGAGGATGGATGCATGATGATGTCTTGCTGAATATTGCAGTATCATAGAATTATCGTTTTTTGCCGATCAGGCCGAGTGTGCCGAACACTAAAACCATTGCCAGTATCCCAAGGAGAAACAGGTTTAAGGGTGTGGTGATCTGTTGTAAGATGTTTGTAAACATAAACTATAATCTTATTTTTGTAACGACATAGCCATGGCATACGTGGCAAACGCAATACCTAAGCCGATCAGAAGGGACAATTCATTCAATACCTCGGACTTCAAGACGTATCCAAATACCAACGACCCGAGAGCGATATTTCCCAAGTCAGCAAACTTTCCCGCCAATGTATCTTTTTGCCTGGGGCTAAGCGCCATACATTTTAAAGATTATGCTATCAGTAATGATACTCGTATCTCAACGTCTTGTCAAGGTCTTGTATCAGTCCACCACCTTTGGCACTCTTCTTTGGGTAATGCCCGCATCATAGCCCTGAAAG
>CAYIBQ010000092.1:0-2522 GCA_964361695.1 uncultured Candidatus Saccharibacteria bacterium
TTGGCGCATGACTCCTCATTTATGAGGAGTGCCAAATGTATGTGAACTTATGCAGGGCGCACCGGACGACTATAGTCAAAGAATATATGGCGGCTATGGTGTAGTGGTAGTCACAGGGGTTTGTGGATAACTTCAGAAACCTGCCAGTTTCCATACGAACATATCTGTGATACGCTTAGCGTATGCCATACGTTATTTGTCAAAACTGCTCAACACAATTTTATAAAAAGCCAAGCAGTATCAAAGCAGGTGAAGGGAAGTACTGTTCTCTTATATGCAAACGGGTGGCACAACGAACAGGAGAGATGACGGGCTGTTTCATTTGTCAGAAAGAGATTTACAAGTCAGCAAAAGCATTGCGTACTTCAAAAAGCGGCAAATATTTCTGTTCGAAATCCTGTCAGACCATTTGGCGAAACTCTATAGTGTATGTTGGATCGCGCCATCCCAACTGGAAAGATGGATGCAGTCGTGATAGCTATCGGTCGATTATTAGACGATCGGGAAAAGTCCGACGCTGTGTGTTGTGCAAAATATCTGATATGCGTATTTTGGCAGTACACCACATAGACCATAATCATTTTAATAATATACTGGAGAATCTTGCATGGTTATGCCACAATTGTCACTTTTTGGTACATCATGACGACAAGGAGCGAAAACGATTTATGGCGGATGTAGCTTAGTGGTTAAAGCACAAGGTTGTGGACCTTGGGATCGTGGGTTCAAATCCCATCATCCGCCCTGCAATGAATAAAGATATTCAGGCGGATGCTGTGGATTGTGCCGTGACTCACGGCATGCGATAATACATACATGGCGGGAGAAAGTCAAAAAAAGAAGATTCTTCTGATAGAAGATGACGTATTTATGGGCCAGTTGCTTGGCCAGGCCTTGGAGCGGGCGGGGTTTGAACTACTTGCGGCCAAGACAGGCACAGAGGGTATAGCAAAATTCCAGGACGCCAAGCCCGACATTATCTTACTTGATTTGCTTCTGCCCGATCAAAATGGTTTTGAAGCGTTGCGCCAGATCAGGCGCCTGCCCGGGGGCGCTACTGCAAAAGTGCTCGTCCTGTCCAACCTGGCGCGCGAATCGCAATTTGAGGAAGCCAAACGGCTCGGCGTGGTGGACTATCTGGTAAAAGTAAATTTCTCTCTGGACGAGGTGCTTGCTAAGATCAACGAGACGCTGGCGAAATAAATATAAGCGATATATAAAAACCACCCCCGATATCGGGGGTGGTTTTTATATCATTTCATTGCGCTTCACCTCGTTCTTCAGCCGTGAGCATGAGCGTTTGTTCCGCGCCATCACACAGGATTTTCACCGGCACTTGGGCGCCGATGTCTACTTTTTCCAGCACGTCTTCAATCGCGTTTTTCTCATCAATCACGGTGTTATTCAGCGAGACGATGATGTCGCCTTCGCGGAGTCCCGCACGCTCTGCCGCAGATCCCGGCATGATCGCCGGCCGGTCGGGGATGCCCTGTCCGGCGACGCCCAGTCCTTCGCGGAGCACAAACGCGCCTTTGTCTACCGGCAGGCGGAAGCGCTTTTGAATGAGGTGATTGATGAGGAGATACCGGATGCCAAGGAACGGCCGCCGGATGCGGCCGTATTTTTTCAAATCATCCAGATCCAGCCGCGCTTTGTTGATGGGTATGGCAAAGCCGATGTTCTGTGCGCCAAAGACAATGGCAGAGTTGATGCCAATGACTTCTCCCGCGAGATTGACCAGGGGTCCGCCGGAATTGCCTGGATTGATCGCGGCATCTGTCTGGATCAGGCCGCGGAGCCGCTCGGAGTGTCCTTCCGTGTCTGTCATCGCGGTAATAAAACGGGAAAGGCCGGACACAATACCCGACGAGACGGTATTCTGAAATTCTCCTAGCGCGGTGCCCACTGCGAGTACAAATTGGCCCAGCTGGATGGCATCGGAATTGCCCAGGGGAAGCGCGGGAAGATGTTCTCCCTCTATCTTCAAAACTGCAACATCATTCATGGGGTCGCGTGCGAGCACTTTTGCGGGATACCGGTCTTCAGTCGGGGTTACTACCATATATTCTGCGGTCAAATCATTGACAACGTGCTTATTGGTCAAAATGAATCCTTCGGGATTGATGATAAATCCCGAACCCCCGCCGATGCGTATCTTGCCGTCGGGCGTGTGAGGGAGTTCGTCTTCGGGCGGCGGCAGATCCACATGGTCGCCATGCGGCATCATGAGCGCGTAGGGTTTTTCTTTTACGATTGCCTCATAATCCTTGCTCACTACGATAGAAACCACGGCAGGCAGAACCTGTTTGACGGTATTGATAATCTGCTCCTCGTATGTTGTCGCATCCATACTTTCCATGATAGCATAACGGGCGGGAAATCTGTAAGCCCTCGTAGTTCAACGGATTAGAATCGCCCCGTCCTAAGGGGTTGATGGAGGTTCAATTCCTCCCGAGGGCATCATACTATTGCTTGACATCTCTTTATTCGGGGTTTAATATCTCCATATTAACCCCCCCCGC
>CAYIBQ010000093.1:0-2395 GCA_964361695.1 uncultured Candidatus Saccharibacteria bacterium
GAAAATCAGAAAAAAGCCGCGCTCACAACCGAGGGGCCGGTATTGATCCTGGCAGGCCCCGGATCGGGCAAAACCGCGACCGTGACGCACCGGATCGCGTATCTGCTCGCGGCAGGCGTGCCCGCGGACGAGATACTCGCGGTGACATTCACCAATCGTGCGGCGGAAGAGATGAAAACGCGCATTAGAGCCCTGGCCGCGACCCTGCCACACTCCATGTTCGGCATACCGTTTATCGGCACATTCCACGCATTTTGCGTGCGCGTACTGCGGGCACACGCGGGCAAAATCGGATACCTGCGCACGTTTACTATTTTTGACGAAGATGACGCGCTGTCGCTCATGAAAGAGGTGTTTGCGAAACTTGCCATCAATCCAAAGCAGTTTCCTCCGGCGATGATAAAAAATGTCATTTCGGCTCTGAAAAATGAATTGAAGACGCCTGAAAAATATGCGGAGGAACTGGGTACCACAGACCTGTTTCCGCGCACCGTGCATTCCGCGTATGTGCTGTATCAAAAGCGTCTACAGGATGCCAATGCCGTGGATTTTGATGATTTACTTACACTGACTGCATATCTGTTTGAAAAGCATCCCGATATTTTGCGCGCGTATCAGGAGCGATTCCGCTACATCCATGTGGACGAATATCAGGACGTAAACACGGCGCAATATCTCATCATGAAGCAACTCGCCGCTCTGCACCGCAACATCGCAGTAGTGGGCGACGACGCGCAGGCAATTTATTCTTTCCGCGGAGCGGACTATCGCAACATTCTCAATTTTGAAAAGGATTGGCCAGATGCGACGGTGATCGTGTTGGATCAGAACTACCGTTCCACCCAGGTCATTTTAGATGCCGCGCGCGATGTCATTTCCCGCAACAAAAGCCAGAAAGAGAAAAAACTCTGGACCGATGGCGCAAAAGGCGATCCTCTCCAGGTGATTGCCGTGGAAAACGAGCGCAGGGAAGCGTCGTTTGTGGCGGATACCGTACAGTCGCTTGCCGCAGACACATACCACAAACGAGATATGGTCGTGCTCTACCGCACCAATGCCCAGTCGCGCGTGATTGAAGACGCGTTTCTGGAGCGCAACATGCCATACAAAATCATCGGCGGCGTGCGCTTTTATCAGCGCAAGGAAGTAAAAGATATTCTTGCATATGTGCGCGTAGTGCAAAACCCGCGAGATTTTGTTTCACTGAAGCGCATCATCAATGTGCCCGCGCGGGGCATTGGCAAACAGACCATGCTCAAATACATGGGGTCGGGCATGGCGGGCAACAAGGCAGTGGAGGGTTTTGAGCGTTTGATCGGTGTCCTGCGCGAAAACGCCCGCGAAAAACAGCCGTCCGCATTTATTCGCGATGCCCTGCGCGAAATCCGATACAAGGAATATCTGGAAGAAACCGCGCCCAATGCGGACGAACGGTGGGAAAATGTCCAGGAGTTGGTAACGCTGGCCAAACGATACGACGACATGCCCCAAGATGAGGGACTGGAGAAACTGTTGGAAGATGTGGCGCTCATGTCCGACCGCGAGGAAGACCAGAAAGAGGAGGCGGATGCCGTGCATATGATGACATTTCATGCCGCAAAAGGACTGGAATTTCCGGTGGTATTCATGGTCGGCATGGAAGAGGGCGTATTTCCCCACGCCCGCGCGCTGTTCAACCCCGCAGAGCTGGAGGAGGAACGGCGGTTGTGCTATGTGGGACTTACGCGTGCCAAGGAAAAAGTATTTCTCTCGTTTGCGCTGTCGCGCACGAGATTCGGAACCACCCAAATGAACCCGCCATCGCGCTTTTTGGGAGAGATTCCCGAACACCTGATCATGGTGGATGATACGCCGACGATTGAAATATGATCACCGAACCAAAAAAATCATTGGGGCAATATCTTCTACTCTGCGGGTGGGTGGTGGATGCCCTCATTGAGGCGGCGCAACTTTCGGCCGACGACACGGTGGTGGAGATAGGGCCGGGAACAGGGGTCTTGACCAAACCCCTGACACAGCGCGTCAAACACGTCATTGCCGTGGAAAAGGATGACGCGCTCGCAGATACCCTGGCCGGGCAACATATTGCGCATCTGGAAGTAATAAAAGGCGATATCTTGGATGTTTTAAAACATCAGCCAGATATTATTGCGGGCAGAAAAATAGTTGCCAACATCCCATATTATCTGACATCGCGGCTCCTGCGCATACTCATGGAGGCGGACACGCCGCCACAGCGTGTAGTGCTCACGATTCAAAAAGAAGTTGCGGAACGGATTGTCGCGGTGCCTCCGGATATGAACCTACTCGCGCTCTCGGTGCAGGCGTATGCACGGCCGCGCATTGTCGCAGACGTGCCTGCAGAGTGCTTTGCTCCGCCGCCGGATGTGGATTC
>CAYIBQ010000094.1:0-2318 GCA_964361695.1 uncultured Candidatus Saccharibacteria bacterium
AAGAGGCGTCTGCCGCGTACTATAAAGAAAGCGGACGGCCTCCGGCGCGGCGCGACCTCATCTTTGCGGGTGCGGGGAACGAAATAGACGATGTGTTTTTCCGCGCGTCTCTTGCGGCGCGCTCATGGCCAATGTCGGATGAGGATGCCTCGCGCGGCGTCTTTACCGAGACCTTGGACGCCATCGCGGCACGCACTCTTACTCCCTCGCAGGCCGTGGGCTGGCTCTCCAGCCGCCTGTTCCAGATCATGCCATAACAGCTAAACCCCAAATTCCAAGCACCAAATCCCAAATAAACTCCAATGACCAAAACACCAATCACCGAAACGCGCGTTTGGAATTTGAATATTGTGATTTTGAATTTATTTGGAATTTGGTATTTGTAATTTTGGATTTTAGTCCTTATGTTTCCTCTTTCTCGTCTCCTCCCGCTTCTCGCGCTTCTCGCCCTGTTTGTCCTGCCTTTTGCGGTGCCTTTTGCGGTGCCTTTCGCACTGTCTGCCGTCGGTGGCGCATCATGGGCCGCGCCAGCCGCGGGAGAATGGAAGGGGCTGGTGCCCGCGTGCGGCACCCGATCCGCTCCAGCCCCCGCAGAAGGCGGTGGCACCACCGTTACTTATACCCCCTGCAGTACCTGCGACCTCGCGCAATTGGTAAAAAGCGTTCTTGATTTTGTCTGGAAATATGTCGCGCTGACGGGCGTAGCGCTCATGCTTATGATAGGAGGATTTCAGATGGTAGTAGGCGGCTTGGGTGGTTCTGCGACCGGATATCAAAAGGGGCTGGGGACGATAAAAAATGCTTTTCTCGGCCTTGCTATTGTCTTTTTTGCGTGGCTTGCGATTGATACGGTCATTAAATTTCTCGCCAAGCAATCACTGACCGGAGGCACGCCGGCCATATTGTTCAAAGACGAGCGGATGCCACTTGTCCCCGTTTCAGATATTCCCAGTACGGATTCTCCCATCTCAAGCACGGAAACGCTTTACGGTCCGTGGAATCAGATTAAATGCACAAAACTGGACCCGATCCCTGTTACCACGAAGCCGCCTCCGCAAACCGCCGCGGGGCAGACCGTGACGCAGGCATTTGGAGCCGGATGCGCGTGTCAAACCGCTCCTGCGGCGGTGGCTTACGCCGCCAGCGAGTTTGGCATGGGCGCCTGCGAGGGAGTACAAACCTGCCACCCATTGATACGAGAGAATCTGGAGAATGCCGCGCGCAACCCCGAGGGTAGCGCGCTCAACGTGCCAGTGGGGGGTGATATATGCATTGGCAACCGTCTCACAGGATTCGCCGGTCCGATTCAGGAAACAGTAACCCGGTATAATCTTGACCCCGAGTACTTCCAGGCATTTCTCATGACTGAATCTAGGGGAGACCCGAGAGCCGTGAGTCCGCGGTATGCATACGGCATTGGCCAGCTCCTCGTTCCTACAGCTCGCGGCATCCCCGAGTTCCGGTCGCAACTGGCGGGCATGACCGATCAAGATGTTGCAAACTGGCTTTTGGTTGGCGATAATGGCGTGAAGGCGGCGGGCGCTTATCTGCGCGGATGCCTGAATCGCTTTGGCGGAAACCGCCGGCGGGCGGAGGCGTGCTATAATGGGGGGCCGGGAGCCAACATGCCGAGCATCCACTGCAATGGACAAACGACGGGCGTCATGCGTTGGGAATGCCCGTATGACAGTTTCGGACCAAATGGCGCCACATGCTGGGGCGGCGACGGCACCCAATGCCGGCGCAATACCGGATTTCAGGAGACGCGCAACTATGGCGCGATCGTAGATCGCTTTGAAAGAGAAATCGAGCAAGGCGCATGCAAACCCATGGCGCCGACAACGCCTCTATGACGAGATGTCGTTTCTTTCACCGGATGTGGAAAACCCTTTTGACTCGCGGGATGATTTTTTCTATGCTGGCATCAACACATAGTGTGTTGGCGCAGAGTACCTCAAAAGATATCCCTAATCCGATCGGGGTAAAGAGTTTTTCCTGCCTCATCAAGGCCTTGAGCGAAGCGGCCATCACCATAGTGGTGCCTATCGCGATCGTTGCCATCATTTTTGCTGGCCTCAAGTTCATCATCGCGGGAGCGAAGGGAGATGAGGGTGGAATCAAGCAGGCGCGAACTATGCTGTTTTGGGTCGTGATCGGAACTGCGGTGGTTGTGGGGTCATTTGTGCTTGCCGAGGTAGGAATCAAGTTTTTGCAACCGACGACATCTCCAGGCGCGCTTGTATGCTGACCATGATTATGGTATATATGGATCATCTCTATTTTGACTTCAACGAAAGGTCGAGCAAATGCAGTAATCA
>CAYIBQ010000095.1:0-2312 GCA_964361695.1 uncultured Candidatus Saccharibacteria bacterium
TCGCAGAGGATTTTGGCGACGCCGTCTTTGTCGGATACGCGGCCTTTTACCACCAGCACTTTTTGCTCCTGCCACACCGATGGATTGGCCGCGAGGATTTTGGGGAATACGAGCACTTCAGTGCGCGCGCTCGCATCCTCCATTTTTACAAACAGCATGGACTCACCGGTACGCGTCGTGATCTTCTGAATGCCGGAGACAAGTCCTGCCACGGTCACTTCCTGATTGCGCAAGTCAATGGTGAGTGCGTGCAGGGGTACAAGTTTTCTGTGGCGCAACTTTTTCAGATATTCCTGCAGGGGGTGCTCACTGACATACAAACCGAGCAGTTCTTTTTCCCACGCGAGCCGGTCGCGTTTGGCCGCGGGCTCGGCGGGCTTGAGGCGGAGCGAGGATGCATGCGTGTCGGGAGCTGCTGCAAAAAGCGATGTTTGTCCCTCACGGGAGTTTTTTTGTGATTCGCGGTTGTACTCCAGCAGGAGGTCAAGATTGGCAAGCAAAACGCCGCGCTCGCCCAGGGTATCCAGCGCCCCGCACTTAATGAGGGATTCAACAGATTTTTTATTGAAGTCCTTATGCCGCACGCGCTCTACAAACGCGGCGAGCGAGGCGAACTTTCCATGCGCCCCCCGTTCGGCAATGACTGCCTCCACGATATTGGTGCCGACGTTTTTGATCGTTTCAAGACCGAACCGGATGGTGTCGTTGCCGCCGTTTGCGGCTTTGATCAGAGTAAATTTCGCATGGCTCTCGTTGATATCCGGCGGAAGCACAGGCAGGCCCATGCGCGTGCACTCGGTGATGATTTCGGCAATCGTTTCCGTATCGCCGGATTCCGCAGTGAGTACGGCGGTCATGTATTCCCCCGGGAAGTTGGCCTTCATATATGCGGTCTGATACGCGACCCTGCCATAGCACGCTGCGTGGCTCTTATTAAAACCGTAGGCCGCAAAGGGTTCAATCAGTCCCCACAGCTCGTTGATGTTGCGCTGGGACATTCCGTTTTTCAAAAGCCCTGCGGAGAGTTTTTCTTTCTGTGCGGCCATTTCCGCCGGAATTTTTTTCCCCATGGCCTTGCGCAGTTTGTCCGCTTCCAGCCACGAATACCCCGCAAGCTTGATGGCGATGAGCATGACGTCGTCTTGGTACACGATGACGCCGTAGGATTGCTCAAGAATATCTTTCATGCGCGGATCAAGATAGGTGATGGTGTGGGGATTGCGCTTGCGCTGGATGTAGGTGGGGATGGAATCAATCGGCCCCGGGCGGTAGAGCGCTACCATGGCGTTGATGTCATGAATGGTGGTCGGCCGCAGGTCTTTGAGATATTTGGTCATGCCCGAGCCGCCAAGCTGGAACAGTCCCATGGTCTCGCCTTTTGCGAGCAAAGAAAACGTGCGGCTGTCGTCCAAGGGAATCTTTTCTATATCAATATCAACGCCGCGGTGCAGTTTGACCAGGCGTATCGCGTCTTCCAGGATGGAAAGATTGCGGATACCGAGGAAATCAATTTTCGGGAGCCCTACGGCAAACGCGGGATCGGGCGAATATGAGGGGTCAATGGACGTCATTTCATATTGCGTAATGATCTTGCCTCCCTTGGGGTCAAGTTGGAGCGGCATGTATTCCACGAGGGGTGAAGGCGCTATCACCACGCCTGCGGCGTGCACGGACACATGCCGCACACACCCCTCTAGTTTTTTTGACTGGTCAATGATGCGCCGTACATCGTCTTCGCGCTCGTAGATCTGCCGGAGTTCGGGGGTACTCGCGAGGGCGCGATCCAGAGTCATGGGAAATCCCTGCGCGCCGATGGGGATGAGTTTGGCGATGCGGTCGCCCATGGCGTAGGGGTACCCGAGCGCCCGCGCCACATCACGCACGGCGGCGCGCGCCGCCATGGTGCCGAATGTGCCGATCTGCGCCACCCGATCCTCGCCGTATTTTTGTTTTGCATAGTCCAGCATTTCCTCGCGCCGGTTGTCCGCAAAGTCCATGTCAAAGTCGGGAGGCGCCGGCCGTTCCAGATTGAGAAACCGCTCAAACGGCAATTTGTATTCCAGAGGATTGACCGGCGTGATGCTGGTGAGATATGCGACCAGCGAACCGCCACCGGATCCGCGTACGGTGTTGAATATCTTCTGCTCGTGTGCAAACCGCAGAAAGTCGGCAACCACGAGATAATAAGCGAGGAACCCTCTTTTTTTGATGATGTCCAGTTCGTATTCAATGCGCTGTTCCACATCCGGCGTACGTGAAAGTCCGCGTCGGGCAATGCCGTCGTACGTCAGCGTGCGCAGGGCCGTTTCGTG
>CAYIBQ010000096.1:0-2300 GCA_964361695.1 uncultured Candidatus Saccharibacteria bacterium
CCAAATTAAATACGTTATTATTCCGAGAATAATTGTCCAAGACACAATAGTGGTGAGCAAACCACCGACAAAATGTCCAACACTTTTAAATGGCGTACTAAAAACTATGAATAAAAACGATATGACAAGAAAGATTACACCAATCCTGTTTTTATTATTTCGCATTTGCATTTTGGTAAATGATCTATAGTTTTACTCCACATTCCCGACGATCAAAATCTAGCGGCATTATAGGGTTCGCTCTGCTGTCTGTATCAATAATGGAATTCTCTAAGTGCATTGTGCCGTTGTATCCACATTTTTCGCATTTAAAAATCAATTCTCTTGAAGTATTAAGCGGAGTAATATTTTTTGTGGGTCTAATCATATTGTTATTTTATCAAAACCCTCCTTTCCCCAACGGGATACGCATTAGTCGCCGAGCGGAGCGAGGCGGCTTCCGCTGGCTTACTATTTCCGAAATGATGCCCTCGAGAGGAATCGAACCCCTATTTTAAGATCCGCAATCTTATGTCCTATCCGTTGAACGACGAGGGCGTAAAGCGAAATCCCAATGTCAAAATCCAAAGTTCAAATCAATAACTAGGGACTAAAACCAAAAACAGCGTATCGTCTTTGATATTTGGATTTTGGATTTGATTTGACATTTGAGTTTTGACATTTTGACTTTTTAAAATCCTATGCTTCTCGCGATCTGGTCGGTAAACATTTCCGTGTGCTCTTTTTCCGGCAGAAAGTCCGAAAGCACGCGGCGGATGCGGTTGGGATGCACCTCCCCCAGCGGCAGGTACAGATACGGGAATATCCTGCCCGTTTTTGTCTCCAGTGATACTTCCTGGTGATCGGCGTGTTCAAATATCCAGAATGACTCCAGCTCTGCCCACCGATGGCGCTGTTCTTCTATATACACTCCTTCGCGGGATATGGCAAAGTGAAACGTGCGGGGCGGGCGGCGCATATATAAAAGCGCCACCACGAGCGCCAGTACGACAAAGCCCGCAAACAAATAGCTTTTTACGATTATCGCGAACAGTACGCAAACCAGCGCCACCGCAGACGGCGGCACCCACCAGTACGGCCCGCGCTCAACCAACGGGTATTCCAGCGCCGACCACTCAATCAGCGCCTTGCCCCGCATGGTCAGGGCCTTTTCCTGCGAAATAGGCGCCGATCTCATCACCTCTGCTTTCGGAGTTACGGACTCCGTTGGCGCAGAAATAGGGCTGTCGTCCCGCAGATCAATAATGCGCTTTTGCATACCATCATTATATCACAAAACGTTATGAAAAAAGAAAAGCATCCCGATATACGTCGGGACGCACCTGTGCGGCGCGCTACTTGTGCGCGCCTGCGGGCTCACTGCGGGGTTTGCATACCTCTTTGCCGATTTGCCCAAACGCGTCATTTTTTGCCTGCTTGTAGGCCTCCAGGCGCGCCTGATTCTCGGTCATGGAAATACTGGCCATGACATATGCCGTTCCGATCGCATGTCCTCCGGCATAAGTATAGATCATCTCTGCCTTTCCCGTCATGGGGCTATAGCTGGCTCTTTCCAGCCACACGCCCCTGATCTCGCACCGGACACCGTCGGTTTGCGCCGATACTTGATCAATACAGCCAAGCATGATGAGCATTCCCGCCATCACTCCGACGATAGCGAGCAAGCGAAAGATGTCTTTTACCCACGATCGAGTCATGCTTCCCTCCTCTGCGAGCGCCAAAACCGTAAGAGTGTAGATGTCTTTGCTGTATGCTATTTTGCGTCTTTGGTCAATATCCTAAACGGCCGCTTATTAGCTTCTTGCAATATCTTGAGCGTCGCATGCACCGAGAGATTATCGCTCGGCCATAGCATCAGACGATCCCCCAAAAGATTGAGAAGCGGACTCAAAAATTCGTCCGCCCATGAGGGTGATAAGGTGAAGACCCCTGAAAAATCCACTTCCAGTTCTTCGTCCTTACTCATTTCCCGAAGTGTGTGTTGAAACGCCTTGTATGCTTCACTGCCCAGTTCGCGTGAGAGCAGGGTTTTACCAAATTTCTCCAACAGTACCCTCATAGTGCTACCCGTTAAAATTCTATCTTTGCGAGACATCCCCTCACGCTACGCTGACCACGCGTAACGCGAAATTATTTGCTAGTATATTATTCAAAATTATGCAATCCAGAGATAAAACTACACATTTATTGATCAATCTATACATTTTTCGTTATAACCTCTCTGAAAGGCGGTGAAATTATATCCTTGCGCGAACCTTTTTCGAGCGGAAAACGAACTGACCCGCCCCGCCACTGCCTCG
>CAYIBQ010000097.1:0-2287 GCA_964361695.1 uncultured Candidatus Saccharibacteria bacterium
ACGGCGGTGGCAGGAGCAGTCCGTCCCAGCCCTACGAAGGAGCATTGCGCATATCAGGCGCGTCTCCCGAAATCAGAAACAGCACAATCCAATACAACGGCCCCATCGGTATCTGGATGTCTCACGCAACATCCACGATCATTGCTGATTCCCTCATTGAAGAACATCGCGACACCACAAACGAGACGTTCTACGGGCTGTTCCTCACCGCCTCATCCACCCCCACGGTGTCCAACACTATTTTCACGAACAACGAACAAAACATCTTCACCGATGGGACGTCCTCATACACGGATGGAGGGGGGAATACACTTTGACGATAAATTAATTGTATACAAGCACATTGATCCGCCTTGCCGATATGTGGGCGGGGTGCATACGCGACGCATTGCTCAAGCACGCCGACACAGCGGATCTCTTCAAACGCGCGAAAGACGAGGGATACTTGCACGATATCCGAACGTCATAAAACCCCGCTTGCGCAGGGCCTATGGTGTGCACCTCGGCTATTTCCCTTGCGGGAACCAATCTCTGCCATACGGCAGGCCTTCACCAAGGATCAATGTCTGAAGTGTATCAGGAATGAAAGGGAGATGTCAAGGGGCGAAATTGCTTAATACTCATATGGATGAACCACTATATTCTGTATAATCTGGAAAGGGTGTAAAAATAGAAAAGCCGCTTGCCGCGAATGACACGGCGAGCGGCGGTATTACAGAGGGGCGGCTACGGCATCACCGTCCGTATCGCGTCCACCTCATCCATGAATAAAAAGAAACGTTCCCATTGAGACAGGGATTCTTCCCATACTCTCCTTCCTGCGCGGTATAGGTTGAGATTATGCGCCATCTTTCGGAGCAGGAGCGCATCCGCAAACGCCGGAAGAAGGCGCACGCGCGCTTCTTCAAGCGGATACGCCGCAGTGTAGGAGCCGAGGAATAAGCGGACGCCGTCCGCAAGCATATCCTCCCATGGACGGCCTGCGTGGACGATATATTGCCGCACAAGACGATGGCAGGCCATAGCGATGTCATACATCTGATCGGCGCGCGCCATGTTGCCAAAATCAATGATTGCCGCAAGCATATCGTCTGAAAAGAGAAAGTTCTGCGGGTGGATATCTCCGTGAATAATATCGTCCTGTTCTTGAATCGCCAACAACGCTTCCACAGTATCTCGCGTCTTTTCCCGCACAAACGCATACTGTTCCTCCAGCATCAGCTCAAACGGATTGGCTCCCGAAATCCGGAGTATGGCATCCCAATAATCAACGCGCAGGGGACCCACGACAACATCAACATGCGTTACGATCTCTTTATGCGGAAAAGAGGGAAGCGCTTGATGCATTCGTGCTGTCGCGGCGGCCGCCTGCATGAGTTGGTTTTCGTCGCCACGGAAATGGTCTCCCGCGATGAAATCAAATGCCTGCCAAGACGCGCCGTTGACCATGATGACTGACTGTCCGTCTACGGGGCTGATGATGCGCGGCACGCTCACGCCTGATTGCCACAGATGCGCCAGGACTTCGCCAGCGGCGCGGATATCCTCCGGTCTGCTGACGATGTGCCGTCGAACAAGAATATACTCGGCATTCCCGGCAACATCACATGTCGCCCTGTAATTGTTGCTTGCCTGTTCCCATTCGTCCACCTGTTCCACTAAATCGACGGCGTTTACCGCATAATGCTGTTGCAAAAGATCTTCCACTTCGGCGTATACTTCAGCCGTAACGTTTTTCCATCCGATCTGCCATACGCTGTGGTTGTTTAGCTCAAACACTGACCATCCTCCACATCTGTAGTTTTTTGTTTGTAGCGTGCGTAACAATGAAATGATCCGTGGCGAAGCATACCGTCTATGAGGCGGAAAAGCAATCAAAAAAAGCCGCAGATTGACTGCGGCATAGTATCCTCATACGATCCATTTTTGTTACGGTCGTCGTTCCGTTCCTCCGCCCGGTATTGGCACATACAGTCGCCGTTGGCCGAGAAGCACGCCGAGCAGTACGGCAAGCATAAAGATACCAAAAAGAGCTTCCGACGCAACAAGTATCCGCGTACATCTTGTAATGGGTGATATGTCGCCAAATCCGACCGTTGTCATGGTGATGATGCTGAAATACAAGGCGTTGACAAACGAATCGGGTTGCGACGGCCCAAACTGATCGGGAACGGCGCGGTACACCGCCGCAAACATCATCGCGAACGCGATATAGTTGACGATGTCAATTTGCGAGTAAATGGACATTTTCAGTTGGTAAAAACATCGTTTTCTTGCTAACGTAAGA
>CAYIBQ010000098.1:0-2267 GCA_964361695.1 uncultured Candidatus Saccharibacteria bacterium
GCATATTCAAAAGAAAAGGATTATACCGTATTCCTCAACCCTGCCGTTGAATCCTCGTACGAACTTGGTTCCGTGCTCAAGCCCGTGACCATGGCGTCTGCACTAGAGGAGCATCTCGTGACCCCCGGGTCTACCTATCGCGACACCGGAGAAGTAAAAATCGGCGGCTATACCATCCGCAACTTTGATGAGCAGGCATATGGGGTGCAGACCATGAGCCAGGTGATTGAAAAATCCCTGAACACCGGTCTTATCCATGTCGCGCGGCTCCTGGGACATGAGCGGCAACTGCGATATTTGAAAAAATTCGGGTTTGGCGAAAAAACAGGCGTAGATATGCCCGGAGAAGTAGCCGGCAACATTTCCAACCTGGAAGCCGGACGCGACATTGACTTTGCAACCGCGTCATTCGGCCAAGGCATTGCCGTCACCCCCCTCCAAATGGCCCGCGCCATGGCAACGATCGCCAACGATGGCGCCATGATGCACCCGTATATCGTGCAGAACATTACGGACGATTCGGGCAATACATCTGTCACCCGGCCAGAAACCGTACGCCAAGTTATTACCAAAGAGACCGCAGAGCAGTTGCAGAAGATGCTGGTATCGGCAGTCAGAAACGGCTTTGAAAACCGCGCCAAGATTCCTGGCTATTTCGTGGCAGGCAAAACAGGCACTGCCCAGGTGCCGCGCCGCGATGGCAGGGGATACTCGGAAGCGTTCACCCATACCTTTGTAGGATTTGCTCCCGCATTTGAACCGCGATTTCTCGTCCTCCTGCAGTTGAATGAACCCATCGGCAACCGGTTTGCCGCCAACACCCTTACCCCCGCGTTCCATGATCTCGCGACATTTATCCTGAATTACTATGAAGTCCCGCCGGATGAAAATCAAAAATGAAAAAGTCGCTTCTTCAAAAAATACTCGCCGTACTCGCGCGCGCGACCATGCGGAGATATAGACCGACAGTCATCGGGGTTACCGGATCGGTGGGTAAGACATCTGCACGGCTTGCCGCTTTTGCCGTGATCAAGGGAAAATACCGCGCGGCAACAGCCGAGAAAAACTATAACAATGAAATCGGCCTCCCGCTCTCAATTCTCGGCATCCCTCACGCCGGCAACAATATCTTTGTCTGGGCATATTGGCTTGGCATTTCTCTCTGGCGCCTCGCAAGTCCGTCTGTTTATAGGTACCCCAAAGTACTCGTCCTTGAATACGGCGTTGACCGCCCCGGTGATATGGACATACTCGTTTCCATTGCGCGGCCGGATATTGCCATAGTTACGGCTATTGGCGACCTTCCGGTGCACGTTGAATTCTTTAAAAGTCCCACAGAAGTTATTGCGGAAAAATCCAAGCTCGTCTCCGCACTGCCCGCCACGGGATGCGCCATATTAAATCATGATGACCGCGCGGTATATGACATGCGTGCAAAAACCCGCGCCCGCATTATGACATTTGGCAGGGATGGGAGCGCTGATCTAAAAATCGCCAACGAAAATCCCGCTGTCTCTTTGTCCGGTCTTACATTCAAGCTTGAATACAAGGGCAGCACCGTACCCGTGCGGCTGGACGGCTTGCTGGGCATACCCCAAGTATATGCATGTTCTGCGGGCGTAGCGCTCGGCCTATGCATGGATATGCACCTCGTAGAAGCGGTTGAATCATTGCGAGGATATACGCCTCCTCCCGGGCGCATGCGGGTCATTGAAGGAATCCGCGGCTCTCATATTCTTGATGACACATACAATGCCGCACCCCCAGCAATGCAGGTGGCACTGCACACGCTCCGCGATATTTCTGCACAGCGCAAAATCGCCGTGCTGGGAAGTATGCGGGAACTCGGCCAGTACACCGAAGATGCACATCGCAGAATCGGGCGCATCGCCGTCGGGTGCGCTGACATGATTTTTTGTGTAGGGGAGCACGCAGGACATATCGCAGATGAAGCAATCGCGCAGGGATTTTCTCGCGCAAAAATCTTTGCGTTTCCCGATTCAGCATCAGCAGGCAGAGCACTGCGCCCTCTGGTGGAAAAGGGCGATCTTATTTTGGTAAAAGGAAGTCAGAGCATGCGCATGGAGCGTATCGTTGAAATGCTCATGGCCCACCCTGAAAAAGCAACAGAGCTCCTCGTCCGCCAGGAGCCATACTGGAAAAATATCTGAAACGCATATATATTTCTTATATGCTCCTATCGTCTAGCCTGGTCTAGGACGCCAGATTCTCATTCTGGTAACCCGGGTTCGAATCCCGGTGGGAGC
>CAYIBQ010000099.1:0-2241 GCA_964361695.1 uncultured Candidatus Saccharibacteria bacterium
AGGGCGATAAGCCCCTTACTATACTGGCGTAGGAGATTTTTGTCTGCGCGCGGCTTGTAGTAAAATCCTTCCAGGTTCGCCGCGGTGATGATTTTTATAAGATTGTAGTAGCCCTCGGTCGTGTGGGCGAGCACGGTGAGATGATACCGCTTATCATCCACACCATGGTTCTTGTCGCGCATGTTGCCGGCCGCGATATAGAGTTCCGCGCCGATGATGGGTTTGATACCCGCCCTTTTTGCTTTTTGGTAAAATTCAATGGCGCCGTAGAGGTTGCCGTGATCGGTGAGCGCCAGCGCATCCATGCCCGCCTCTCCCGCGTGGCGCACCAGATCATCTATTTTGGCGAGTCCGTCCAGCAGGCTATAATGCGAATGGACATGCAGATGCGTAAATTTCATATTGGTAATGATACTACAGGACGCGGTGTGTGCAACGACCCTGCCGCGATCATAGGTATTGATGAAGCGGGGCGCGGCCCGCTGGCAGGACCCGTCGTGGTGGCGGGAGTGAAAATACATCCGGCGCTTGCGCGCCGGCTTCTGGTCGGCATCCGCGACTCAAAAAAGTTGAGCGTCCGGAAACGTGAGGCGTGGTATCGTCTGCTCACGCGCCATCCTGCCGTCCAATGGGCTGTGGCGCGGGTGTCCCCGGCAGTGATTGACCGTATCAATATTTCGGCCGCGGGCAATCTCGGCGCCAGCCGCGTATACCGTCGCCTCTGCCCCAAACTTAGTTTAGGGCAGAGGGCATTGTTGGATGCCGGCTTAAAACTGCCGCCCTCCATTGCCCAACGGACCATCATTAAAGGAGATGAAAAAATATCTGCCATTGCCGCGGCATCCATTATCGCCAAAGTCACCCGCGACCGCCTCATGCGCCGTCTCCACAACCAATACCCCCAGTATCGCTTTGATCTGCACAAGGGGTATGGCACCGCACTGCACCGCGCGATGATCCAAAAATACGGCAGATGCGAGATGCATAGACAATCGTTTAAGATAGTGCTACACTAAACTACGCGTGGGCAATCCCCGTGGTTTCCGCTCAATTGCTAAAACCTCTGCATTCTGCTGGGTTTGAGCGGGTAGTCGTTCTTCAATAAGGAGTATGTAATGAGTCAAGGATCGCAATGGTTTACCCAGGGAGAGGCGAAAGAGAAAATTAATCGGTTTGTTGAAGTTTCCTCCGCGGTCTTCCCTAGGATACCAAAGGGGACCAAGGGTAAAGTTCTTTCTGTCCATCCCAGCGAGCCAGTCGGTGCTGGCTATGGTGTTGCTGTTAACCTTGGTGCCTATGGGCATCATCCGTTTGATAAGACTGAGTATGTTGGGCACCTCGTTGAGCTTGAATCTGTTGATCCTTCCCTATTGTCGGAATTGGAGGAACCTGCATGGATGCGTAATCTTAATGCGGGAGATGAGTATATTGACGGCGTCGGGATCAAAAGGACGGTGCTCCGAATGCGTATTAGACATAGTTAATGTCATTGGGGGCATCCAGTTAATGTGTTAATGTGCTATCAACCACGGGTGCTGCATACGCGGCACCCTATTTTTATTTGCCAAACCCCGCGGGGTTTGATACTATAAGAATATGGCATCAACCTTGGTCGTAAAAATCCCCAAAAGCTCCATTGGTCGCGAGGAATTGGTCGCGGTGCCGCGGCGCGAGTATGAGCGGCTTTTAAAGAGCAACGGAGAGAAAAAACCGGCGTTTGTCGGATACGAAACCCATCTGTGGAAGGGAAAGAAGTATAAAGTCCCGGCGTATCAATTGTACGGAAAGGCCGCGGAGCGTCTGGATGAAGAAGTGCGGGAAGCGATGGCGGAGTACCGGGCGGGCGAGACGATCAGCGGTCGTTCTATGAGCGAAGCACTGAAAAAATATGCCCGCAGAAAGAAAGATAGGGAAGATTGAATACGGCACAAAGTTTCTTCGCTCGTTAGATAAACTGCCGATTGATATTCAGCGGAAAGCGGGGGCGCGCGAAGAAATTTTCAAAGCAAACGCTTTTGACCCGCGGCTGGATACGCATAAACTTCACGGGAAGGATGTCGATAAGTGGGCATACTCGGTTGACTACGACTATCGCATAAAATTTGTTTTTCTCAAGGACGACACCATTCTTTATGTTGATATCGGGACACATGATGAAATGTATCGCTAATTCGTAATTGCAATCATATGGTAGTCCGAATGCGTCATACCAAAGGCAAGCGCAATCGCGTGCGCTCGCAC
>CAYIBQ010000100.1:0-2240 GCA_964361695.1 uncultured Candidatus Saccharibacteria bacterium
TGGTGGTATTCTTTTTGGATGCGCGCAACCGTGAAATCAGCCGCCGCACCGTGTCCGTCGGCACAGTCAACGCCAGCATGGTGCATCCGCGTGAAGTGTTTGAACCCGCCATCAGTAATTCAGCGGCTCAAATCCTCATCGCGCACAATCATCCCTCCGGTGATCCAGAGCCGTCCCCCGAAGATATCCGGATCACGGCACAGTTGGCCGAGGCGGGCAGAATCCTGGGCATTCAGATCGTGGATCACGTCGTCGTCAGTGCCAAGCATTTCAAGAGCATGAAGGCCTGTGGATTACTGGCCTCTTGACGTCATTTTATACGTACACTATTATGTACATGTGAAAACCGTTATGAATAGTAAAACAACCCTTTCCATCTCCGAAGCGCGCAAGCGCATTTTTGAGATTGCGGAAGAGGTGCAAAAGCCGGATACCCATTTCACGCTTACAGAAAACGGGCGTCCCAAGGCCGTTATCGTGTCTGCCGAAGAATTTGAATCGCTGGTGGAAACTATTGAAGTGCTTCGGGATTTTCCAGACCTGCAAAAGGATATAGAAGAGGTCGAACGGGATATCGCTTCAGGAGCGTACAAAAATTATCCTACGCTTGAAGAAATCCTCGCAAAAGAAGGTTACGTCATGGCCGATAAAGGGAAAGTGTCCTATGCCGTTTCTCGTAGTACTCAAGCCGGGCGTCCAAAAAAGAATAGACGCCATCCCGCCAAGAAAAAAGGATAAGATTACCATTCTCCTGGCGGTTATTGCCCGCAATCCGTATACCGGCAAAAAACTGCACGGCGGAATGGATTACTACAGCGTCCGTGTCTGGCCGTATCGCATGATTTATCGCGTGGTAAAAGAAAAATCGCTTGTCGTCGTAACTCGCGTCGGTCATCGCAAAGACATTTACTAACTTTTCTTTTTCATGGCAACGACTCTTCGTTATCTTCGTCTCAATGAACAGTTTTTCGTCTTTTCACGCAGAGCGCCGTATATGGTGCTCCGCGACACCGGTGACGATACGGCAGATGCCGCGCGCATGGAACGCGAGCGCATCGTGGCCCAGCTCTGCGTTGACCTTATAGAACGGCACGGATACCGGCTATCGCAACTGCACGTGCGCGAGCTGATCCCCATCGTATCGCCCGAGGGATGGCGGTATCCGGAAATTGATCTGCTGATTGAGAGTAAGGACGGCAATCCACGCCTGCTCGTCAAATCGTTTTCTTCCGACGAGTATAAGGGATCGCTGGAGCAGGGTCTTGATGAGCTTTTTCTCCTGGCCCGCGCCATTCCATCGCGGCGCACGACTCCCCTCTTTATCATCGCCTACACGCGCCGGCGCGAGCAGAGAGGCGTGCGCGAGGACTTTGTGGTCATCAACGCAAGCGCATACCCATCCAAAGAAGCATGGACAGCCGCCGGCCGTCCTACAGAAAGTGCTATTCCCCCGCAAGCATAGGCCCTGTTCTCTATGCGCCGCACACGACCAAAATCACCATCAGGGTTTTCCCCGAATGGTGATTTTATGTGCTTGTTCGCTCAATTGTTATAAGTATTCCATCAATTCACCATACTTCAAAGGATTCGTTGCTTTGAATGCCGCTATGGTCGGAAAAACCATGCCTATATCTTCGCTTTTCAGGAGACCGGCCGCCCATCGGAGCGACTGTCGTCCGCTAAAGTATGCCCTAACGATGCCGTAAATCCGATCAGGATTTGCTCGTATGGAGTTACGCACCCACCGCTCCCCCGCTTGTTGTAAGGTAATTTGTGCCATTGCTTCTATACTATTACTTGATGAGGAGTTGTCAATAGAATAGAAAAAATCATATCAGCCCGACGTTTAGGGTGATGTATTGAAAGGATTCTCTACGGATTTTTTTATCAATACTGTTAACGCTTGAAGCATCAATCATTTTCCCTTCCTGTTTCGGATCAAACTTTGTGTCTTTGTAATCGAGGCACTTCCAAATTTTATCAATAGCAATAAATAGATTATCCTCTCGAATCTTCAAAAACACTCTCGTATTTCCCCCATTCAATAGCGGCCACTGTCGCTTTCGCGCGCAGTGCTCCAAGGAGGCGGAATAATCCTCGCACTAATGAACCGGGGCCATTGATGATTATCGGGGTACGCGTAATCTCAAGATGATCACAAAAACCACTTTCTGCTGTTAAGACCAAATCAAGTAACCTGTCTCCTGTTAGACCGTTATGTTGTGATAGAAAACTTTTTC
>CAYIBQ010000101.1:0-2203 GCA_964361695.1 uncultured Candidatus Saccharibacteria bacterium
TATGGTAGTCCGAATGCGTCATACCAAAGGCAAGCGCAATCGCGTGCGCTCGCACCACGCGCTTACGGCGTCCCGATTTGGGACCTGCCGCCAGTGCGGTAGCGCCGTTATTCCCCATGTGGTCTGCAAAAACTGCGGGTATTATGCCGGACGGAAAGTGATTGACGTACTCGCCAAACTGGATAAAAAAGCGCGGAAGCAAAAAGAAAAAGAACTCCATACGCACGAGGAAACAGCGGCCTAAGCGATCTCTCTCGTCATTTTATGGCATCTCGTCATCTCGCTCGTTCCATCGCCATGCAGTCGCTCTTTGAATGGGATTTCTACGGCAAACAAGCCGACGTGCTGGAGCGCGCGGTCGCGCGCAACCGCGAAGAATTTGGGCCGGGCCTGGAAGAAGAATATCCTTTTATTGATCGCCTGGTACAGGGGACCGTGGAGCACCGCACGGTCATTGACGAGATCATTGCCAAAGCCGCGCCCGAATGGCCGATTGAGCAGATCACGGCAATTGACCGGAGTGTTCTGCGCCTCGGACTCTACGAATTGCTGTTCGGCAACCATGAGGAAGTGCCGCCCAAAGTCGCGATCAATGAGGCCATTGAACTAGCAAAATCATTCGGCGGCGAGTCATCAGGCCGATTTGTCAACGGCGTTTTGGGTACGGTGTATCGCGAGATAGGCGAGCCGGGCAAGGAATATCCGCGCCGCGAAGAACTTTTCAGACAAAAAGAAGAGAAGAAAGAAGAAGAAAAACCAGACACCCCAGAAGAAAAAGAATAATGGTTCGCAATGCAGGATATTTCCCATCTTGAACAACAGCTCTCGTTTGCGTTTCAGAATAAGGATTTGCTGACGCAGGCGCTCACGCACCGCTCGTATCTCAACGAAAATCCGTCGTTCCGCACGGGGCATAACGAGCGTTTGGAATTTTTAGGAGACGCGGTTTTGGAATTGGTCATCACTGAAGTATTGTACGCTCGCTTTCCGGACAAGCCGGAGGGAGATCTGACCAGTTTCCGCGCGGCCTTGGTCAACGCGCGTATGCTCGCGGACGTTGGGCTTGCCATAGGCATCAACGACTATATGCTCCTCTCGCGGGGTGAAGCAAAAGACACGGGCCGCGCGCGGCAATTTATCTTGGCCAACGCGTTTGAAGCGCTCGTAGGCGCCATGTATTTGGATCAGGGATATGGCCCGGTGGCTGATTTTATCACGCGCGTCGTGCTGTCGCGCATACCCGAGGTGCTGGACAAGAAACTGTATAAAGATCCAAAGTCGCTTTTTCAAGAAGAGGCGCAGGAGCGGGTCGGTATCACGCCGACCTATGAGGTTCAGCGGGAATGGGGCCCGGATCACGACAGGCATTTTGTGATCGGCGCGTTTTTAGGGAATGAATTGATTGCCGAAGGTGAAGGTCCAAGCAAGCAGATAGCACAGGAAGAGGCGGCGAGGAATGCCCTACACGCAAAAGGGTGGGTGTAAGCGTGGAAAAAGAATAGCAGCAGACATCCGAAGACATCTGCTGCTGGAAAGTTGTTTGCTGATTACTCACGCAACTGCTCTAGCGCAGCTGCTTTATCAATGAGCTGGACAGGATGATGTGCTTCTTCGGTGCCCGAATCGGCGGGCGCTACGCTGACCCACTCGGCAGTCCACGGGACTTTGCCGGTGGGGCAGGACTGGGTTGCACGGGAGCTGCCCACAGGCCTGCCGCTGAAGCTGGCAAGCCACCCCTCTTGCATCCCCTCGGCGTGGGTTTCGTCTAGGAATGAACCGGAGATGCGCATAGTCCATATCCCTCCGGGAATCGGCTTTTTTGGAGGCACAAAGCCGTAGTCCCATTGAAACCCTTCCTCCTCAATGGGCGCAGTAGAGCCGCCAAAGCCATGCCCCCAGACCTGCCCGCCTCCTTTCGGGCATTCATAAGAGTTGATAAGGGACCGTATCTGGAATTCAGTCCCTCCTTTTGCCACAAGAAAAGATATCGCCCACCCTTTACTATTCTTGCCCTCCCAGTTGCCGTCCCGAGGTTGCGCATCTGCCTGTCCGTAGACAAACAGCAACAGCAGAAAAATTCCCACAACCATTGTCTGCATCGCGTTTTTCTCCTCATGTGTTGGGTCTACCCTACCGTAGCAGGTCCGTCCGAAATTCCGTTTTGTATTGCATGAAGAAAGAGACGTATCATTGATGAAAAATG
>CAYIBQ010000102.1:0-2196 GCA_964361695.1 uncultured Candidatus Saccharibacteria bacterium
AGATTGACGGACAGGACGCCGACAAACTGGAGAAAATAGGCAATGCCGAGGGCTTGGGAATCGCCCGCAAAACGGATAATGCCTATGGGTCCGGTCACGCCTGCAGGCGGGCGGCCCTGGGATACCAAGGTGGTTACCAGATCAAACAGCCCCATGACAATGGCCGCAGTGCTGTATGCAAGCGACTCCAGCCCTGCCACGGGAGCGAGGTACCACGGCGTGCGCTCAACCATGAGACGTCCCAAGATAACGCCCAGAGGCCCCTCGCCCGCGGGCGATACCCCGCGCGGCGTTACCCCAATCTCATGCACGTCACCCTGCCGCCGCACCATGAGCCGCACTTCCTCCCCGCGATACGCATCAGCAAACGTACGGACATCTTCTTCGTCTTCAATGCGAAGTGATACGTCCGGCCCTCGTACTTCAATGATCTGGTCACCAAGTTTTATGCCCGCCTGCTCTGCCGGAGAGTCGGGCAGGACACCCAAGACCGATACCGGAATAGCGCCCGCATCTTCACCCGCGGCAATGGGTACGCCGATGCCGGACGCAATACTAAACAACACCCAAGCGAGAAAAAAATTCATGAATACGCCCGCAGAAAGGATCATAAAGCGATGCCACGCGGAACGCGATACAAAACTATCACTGTGACCCTCTCCTTCTCCATGCTCGCCGAATATTTTTACAAATCCCCCAAACGGCAGGGCATTGAATGAATACCGCACGCCATTTTTCATAACCGAAAAAAGGCGCGGCGGAAACCCGAATCCGAACTCCTCCACTTTTACGCCGAGCCGCCGTGCAGAATAAAAATGTCCCCATTCGTGAACCAGTATGAGCGCGCTGATGAAGATAATGACAAAAATGATTGCAAGCATGGCTGTGATTATTTTTTAGGAATCAGATGAAATAAGTATTCGGTATTTCCCTTACTGCCGCGAATGGGCGAGGTGATCTCCCCCGTAATGCGCCATCCGTTGCCTGTCGCCCATGCCATAAAGTCGGCTCGCAATTGCTCGCGCGTCTCGTCATCCCGCACAATGCCGTGACGCAACAGTGCCGGATCGCGTACCTCATACTGGGGCTTGAACAGCGCCACCACACTCCCCTCTGCATGTATGAGACGGCGCACGCTGGGCAAAATGTCGCGCAGGGAAATGAGCGATATATCTATGACTGCAAGATCAACCAGCTCGGGCAAAGATGCGAGATCACGCACATCGGTTTCCTCCATCACGACCACCCTGGCGTCCTGTCGTATTTTAAACGCGAGTTTGCCCCGTGCGGTATCAATGGCGTATACCTTGGCCGCCCCTCGTTCCAACAGCACTTGGGTAAACCCGCCGGTCGCGGCCCCCACATCGGCGCATATTTTCCCTGCCACGACGACAGGGAAAGCATCCAGCGCCGCCGCAAGTTTATACGCACCCCTCCCCACATACGGCAGTGCTTCGCGCACCTGTACGACAGCATTCGGAGACACCACCTGCGCCGGTGTCACTGCTTTCTGCCCGTCTATGGTGACGCGCCCCTCGGTTACGATGATAAACGCCTCCTTTTTATCCCCCACAATCCCTTGTCTGATCAAAGTGTCGTCAAGACGAAGGCGTCGCATGGGAATGCCAAATGTTAAAATCCAAATGACAAATCAGTGACGAAAGCCCAAAATCCAAAGACGCATCTTTTGAAGTTTGGATTTTGGATTTTATTTGACATTTGAGCTTTGGCATTTGGACTTTTCTATACCGTCATTATTTCTTTTTCCTTGGCTGTGGCAATTTCTTCTATTTTTTTATTGGCCACATCCATGGTTTTCTGCACGTCCTGTTTTTGGCGGAAACGCTCGTCTTCGCTGATGTCTTTCTGCTTGAACGTCTGCTCCACTTCTTTCAATACCTCATCGCGCACCTGGCGCATTTTGATGCGGGCGTCTTCCACATATTTGCCGCACGCGCGCGCCAGTTCTTTGCGCCGCTCCTCGGTCAGCGCGGGGATGGTGAGACGGATGACATCGCGGTCTGCAATCGGCGCCAGTCGCAACGCAGACGCGGTGATCGCGCGCTCAATGGCCTGCACGGCTCCCTTGTCCCACGGCTGGATCACGATTTCGCGGGGGCTGGGCGTGGTGATGGCCGCAACCGCCTTGATCGGCGTTTTGGCCCCATAATATTCCACCTCAATGTTTTCCACCAA
>CAYIBQ010000103.1:0-2196 GCA_964361695.1 uncultured Candidatus Saccharibacteria bacterium
AGGATTTTTTCACTATCGATGGAATATTCCACGCTCTGATCTGCAAAGTGCTTTTTGGCTTTTACCAATCTGTATGTCCCCATATCGTCAGAGGAATAGACAAAATATTCTGGAATATCATCGTGATATTCTATGGAGAAATCAGAAGAAATGACTGGCATATCGTAGGCTTTTAGGATCGTATCCTCACTGAAAAAGTTATTGTTTGAATACCCAGCCACAGCATCAAAATAATCGCGGAGGGATGTGAGTATGATGGGATGTTCGTTCCCTATTGCTATGGCTCCGCTAATAGTTTTCCTGTCAAACTGATTCGTCCAGTCCTCGTAGGGGCTTCCCATGCCGAATACGTGCGGATGAGGATCATTGCGAGTGTGATCAGGCACGGTGGCATCCTCAAGCAAATGCAGGACATGACCAAGTGATTGCAAAGCGCGTGTTTTGTCGCCCCATGCGTACTCATAAATTGCCCGTTCCCATGAATAGTCCGTGGAGGCGCTGAAAGCGGCTTGCGTTACCGTACCAAACTTTGAGACATAATTTGGATCGTACTTCGCTTGCAGAGAGGCGGTATTGGCCCATTCCTTGGAGCTTGCCATTGTGATTCCGCCCAGCACAAGACCACGCTGGCGCACGGGGTCGTAGAAGTGATAAAGAGCTCGGGCTCCGGCATCTTCGTCAACACTGCCCTGAATTACTATTTCTGTTTCTTCCGGAGTTAAGTTTAGGTTTTCAGAGTCCCGATTGAATAGGGCAATAATCTCCTGCGTTAATGCCGCATGGGTCGTAAGGGGATTATACGCGAAAGAAAAAATAGGCGGGAGAAAGATGGCACCGCCGAACAACAATGCGAGAAATCGCAACATTACAACTCGGTGATTTTCCATACATTCGTGAGAGGATTTTTGCGCATGACGAGTTCTGACGGCAAATCATTCTGTCGGACAAGTGTAAAATAGGCCGTGTTGCTTCTCAGTGTTAGTGTTGTTTTTTCTAAATCCGTTATCATATTGATAAACAATCCTTTTTGCCATATTCCCTGAAGCCCTTTTTTTTGTTCTTCCTGTTTATCAACAACAAAATATTTGCTTGCAAGATCAACATCTCCTCTCTTTAACGCATCAATAAAAAGATTGAGGGTCTCCTCGGGCGTAGATCCCCCATACGTATCTTCTGCATATGCCTGTTCCATACGCTCGTACTCCTTCATCACCTGATATTCAGGGCTTTTCTGATAGCGGATGTAATCAATGGCGAACAAAGCCCCAAGGCCGAGCACCACAACCAGCACCGTCCCTCCAAAGAATTTCACAATATTTTTTGTCATGGCTTTATGCTATCGTGTGCGCTCTCATCCCTCAAGCTGTTTATCCACATGCTCATTTATGCAAAAGCAGATACACAGGATACAGCAAAAGTTCGCGCATGGCATAGCGCAGTTTTATCACAGGATTTTCGGTCTGAACGGGCGCCGGAAAAACGATAGCGTCAAGATCGTGCGCCATCCGGCCCGCCCGCATAATATGAAAATCGTGGCTTACGAGTAGTGCTGACCGGAACGACTGCGCCTCCATAATTTCATGCGCATGTATAAGATTTTGCAGTGTCGTCCTGCTCCGTTCTTCAATATATATGCGATCTGTGGCGATACCGAGACGCACGAGATATGCTTTTCCGACAGAAGAATCCGAAGCCGCGGCTCCCGGCGCTCTCCCGCCGGTCACAATGATCGACTCCGCGTATTCTTGTGCATATAGTTCACGGGCGCGATCAAGGCGCGCACGAAACATTGGGGAGGGCTCATTGTTCCATTGCGCCGCCCCCAAAACAATAATCGTATCGGCCGTCTGCACATCAGACAGAGATCCTTGATGATACACGCGCGCTATGAATACAGCGGAGATCAGAATGACAACTCCGAGGAACCACGCTCCAAAGCGCGCGATCTTCCGAAGCACATTCACAGACCAAGCAGTTTTCTTATTTTTTCATAATTTTCTGCAACACCCGCACCAAATGCATTTGTCTGCGGATTGGCATGCGGTTCAATCGGGTCGGTTATATTCTCTATGTTATAGAGTGTGCCGAGAATGTCCGGCGTGTCACTTATATCAAAACCCTTCTCCTTCCAGCGCATAGTGCTGAAATGCAACTTTGCCGCGGCATACCTGATGTTGGTGTACGGATCTTTTAATC
>CAYIBQ010000104.1:0-2174 GCA_964361695.1 uncultured Candidatus Saccharibacteria bacterium
GCGCGGTTTCGGCCATAGCGCGTATGCCTTCCACGAGGCGAAGCCACTCCAGAGAAATCTCTTTTCTCCGCGCTACTTCATGGTTCCACCGGCGCGGCTTCGACAGCGCGGGCAATGGCGCCGGAGACAATCGGGGGAGGGTCGCGCGATGCGGAATGGATTGTGTGTCCTTGGCACGCGGACGCGCGTCGCGCAGACGGCGATTCATCCGATATACCCGCGCATACCGCATCGCAGTCACCCTACGTTTCGCCCATCGACTCGCGCGGCATACCCAAGGCACGATCACCATGCACCCGAGACACGCGCCGCTGGTGATCAACGCTCCGCCGATCGCAACATACTTGAAGGCGACGTATCCCGTTTGATGTCGCGGTGCGAGACCTCCGTCCGGCACATACGGCAATGTTATGCCCTCACCCAAAAAACCCGCCCCCAGATAAATAAGCGCGCTCGCCACCACACACCACAACAGCCGATATTCATGCTCCATTGCGTTTCTCCTCTCTCGGGGTATACCAATGTACTGAATGTATGATAGCAAATAATACTCGTGTTTCAAACCATGCGTTCATCACCATTCGGCGCGGAGGCGGTCAAAGGTACTGTCTTTGATGGCGGCGCGGATGCGAGACATCAGGGCATTGAAAAACGAGACGTTGTGGAGGGTGGCGAGGCGGCCTGCCTGGGGATCCCGTGCTTTGAACAGGGCGTGCAGAGCGCCTTTTTCTATTTTCATCTCCGCACACACCATGCATGCACACTGCTCGTCCAGCACGGTTTTATCATCGCGATATTTTCCTTTCACAATGTCTATCCTCTCCCCTTTCTTTGTCCACAGCGAGCCATGGCGGGCTTCCCGCGTAGGCACCACGCAATCAAACGTATCCATGCCCGCGGATACTGCGGAAAAGATATCGGGTATGAGGCCGATGCCGAGCAGGTGCCGCGGTTTGTCTTCAGGCAAGAGCGGCGTTACCCACGCGACTTCGCAGATGGTATGTTCGCGCGTTGAGCCGTACGAATTGGCATATGAGCCGCCCACGGCAAAGCCGTCAAAAGGCAATGCGCTGATGGCTCTAGCACTTTCTTTTCGCAAGTCCTCAAATGATCCTCCCTGCACAATGCCGTACATCATCTGTCCTGATGTCCGAGCCGCAAGAGATCGGCTTGCCCAGGCGTGCGTACGGGTCAGCGATGCTTTGGTATACGCGTAGTCATGCAGGGGCGATGTGGGCTCGTCAAAGGCAAAAATGATATCCGCGCCCAACTGCTGTTGGATGCGGATGGATTTCTCGGCGTCAAGCCATTGGCGGGTTCCGTTGCCGACATTGCGGCTCGTTGAGCGCATGGAACCCGTACCCGCGTCCCTTTGCCGCAGCGTGCCCTCCGTAATAAACATCACGCCGTCTTTGGTTATGTGGACATGATTTTCATTACGTTTGTCAAACATCCGATGTTTGACAAAATGTCCGGCAAAGATGGACTCCACCGGCACGCCTACCTTGCTCACGCTATGCTCGCGCATGGCTCCCATGCTGAATACCTGGAATCCTCCGGAATCGGTCATCAAGGGGCCGCTCCATCCCATGGCGGCATGGAGTCCCGGATACGTGGCGAGTCCCCCCTCCCCGAGCGTCTGCCAGAGGTGGTAGGTGTTTGCGATGATAAGCTGGATGCCTGTCTTTTGCAGATCACCGGTATCCAGGGTGCGCACTTTTGCGTGCGTGCCCACGACCACATACGCAGGTGTTTCCACCGTCCCGTGCGGCGTCTCCAGGATCCCTGCGCGCGCACGCGTGTGTGGATCGCGTACTATTACTTCAAAGGCCATACCTATTTTTAAACTGCTCTAATGTCTTTGACAATTCTCTGGCTGTTTGTAGCGTTCCTCGGACACATCTTAACTGTTCAACAGTCTGTTTATCTTTTGATATATCATCTCGAACGAAACTAACGATTTTTTCTATAGTGTCTTCGTCTACGATGGTGCTAAATAGGGAGCATCTGAGATCGCTAATTTCTTTATCAAAGACCAACGGATCATTTTTTGAATTTTCAATTAATATCTTGAGCGTGGTTTCTGCAAAAATCAACCCAAAAAAATTGATAAAGAATTTGGTAATTAGTTGGATTCGTAACCAAAGGATGCCAGAATATCCTTATGGTTACAA
>CAYIBQ010000105.1:0-2136 GCA_964361695.1 uncultured Candidatus Saccharibacteria bacterium
TTTGCGCGCCGGTGTTGTGTACCGCCATGCCGCGCATCAGCCCGTCGGTGGATGCCAGCGCCACTGCGCGCACGCGCCCCGATCCCAAGTGCCGCGCGACTTCGCACGTCACTTCCCTGCCGTCTGGGTGTGCCACCGTGAGCGCATGATAAATTTTCGGCACTGCGCCTTCGGCAAATTCCGCATCTATGACCGGCCCGATAATTTGTACAATAGTTCCTTGCATAACTCTCCTAGTATGTATCAGGTGCGAGTCGAAATATCAACCCCCTCTGCGGCAATCTTTTGAAATGGCGAGCCTTCGGGATCGGGATGTACATCCTGCACCACACGCGCGAGGAGTGCCGCGACGCCGCGCATTTCTTTCGTCTTCGCGTTCGCATACAGACGCTCTATATGATTTTTTGCAAGCCCGGAGAGTGAATCGTCTTTCATATCCGCAAGTACTGCGGCAAGATCAGGAGTTGCGCTTGATGGAGTGTTTTTCACCTCTTCAAACCATGCGTTCACAAGCCGCTCTTCAGTGTCCGCTCCCACGTCGTGCAGTATTTCTCCCAGCCGCCCTGTTTGGGCTGCGATTGCCATCAGACGCAACCCCTCTCCAGACGATATCTCCTGCAAAGAATCTTTCCACGACTTCCCCTCTGTACTCATTTTTTCCTGCAATCCACGGAGAAGAGTGTCGTAGCCGCGCTGTCCCTGTTGTGCTCCTCCAGCTTCCCCATGCGTGATGATCTTTTCAAGCGCTCGTACAGAAAAACGGGTCACAATATCATGTAGCAATTCGTCGGTGGGCACAGCACGCACCCCTCCACGCTTGTCATCATGTTCCGCATTCAAAAGACGATAGGCAAGCCGTTCAACCTCTTTACGGGCAAGTGCTCCTGTTTCCCCAGCTTCTATCACCTGCTCCCAATATGCTGTATTACTAAAAAGACCAAAGCGACCGACATCCCCGTGCTCCACGCGATGGCGCAGTTCGGCCGCCTCGTCAAATGTCATTCTGCCGTCCCGTATGAGGGGTAGGAACATCGCAATGTCTTCTTTTTGATAGATAGTATATTTTTTATATTCTTCGCTTTTAGGATCAGCAAGCATTATGTACGTTTCTCGGATAAAATCGCCGCCCTCTGTTTTCAATGCCTCATGCATAAACGGCGTCATTAAATCCATGCCCATACCTTCTTGGGAACTGCCTTGTTTAATGAGAAATGTCGGATCCTGTTCCATGGCGCGGACGATACTTTCAGGATCCTGCGGCAAATACATGGCGATCTCATGCTTTCGGAGATAGTGCAGATACATTTCTGGATGCGTGTCCGCAACGACATGGCTGAAACCGTCATATTCTTTCTCGGTATACATTTCCAAAGCATGTATCGCTGGCAGGGATTCAAAAAATCGCTTTGTTGTATCGCTGTCGCGGCCGACGGTTTGGTTGAGAAGGGCGAGAATGTCCCGCGCCTCGCCCCGCTTGAGATATTTCAGTGCCCCCAGAGAATGGATCAAAAACTCGTCAGGATTAAGAGACGCCATCTCGCGATACCAATCGGCGTCGTGGGCAAGGGGCGCCTCACCCAATTCCGTCGCTTCTTCCTGGCTGTCGGAAGATTTCAGTGTTGTATCTCCATGCTCTTTTTTCACCGAGGATTGGAGGATTTCGAGCATGGCACCAATCTGCTGGTCAGTCGGTCTTTCATACGCATGCTTAGGAATAACTCTCTGTTTGCTCGGTGGCGAAATATCGCGGTCTGGATACCTCTCTTTTTTCTCTCCGGTACCGAGAGACGCGCCTATTTCAAATGCGGCAATACCTGCGGCAACAAGTCCCATGCCTTTGAGCGCGGCTTTTACCTTTTCTCGTATATCCAAAGGAGCGTCGGCGCTTTCTTTTTTTGATTGCGATTCAAATCTTTTTGGCATAGACGTTAAAAGTTTTTCGTTTTGGATTGTCGTTTTTCCTTTTTCATTTTCTCTTTTCAATTATGCATTGCTTCTGATCCTGCGGTGACTTCTATCAGCTCACGCGTAATGCCGGATTGGCGGGCCTTGTTATAGGCCAGACCGAGCGTTTCCATCAATTCTTTTGCGTTTTCCGAGGCATTTTTCATGGCAATCATGCGCGCGGAGTGTTCG
>CAYIBQ010000106.1:0-2107 GCA_964361695.1 uncultured Candidatus Saccharibacteria bacterium
CAAGTCAAGATGGATACGGCATCTGATCTCATTAAGAGCGGCTACTATAATCCAAACCCGGACGATAGCAAATTATCTCCCGCGAACATCCACAAGGTCTCGCGGTCGCATCTCTACCACTATGTGAAGAAGCCGGAGCATAGCATTTCTTTTGCAGCTGCAAAAATGCGGGCCGTTATTGATACGTGGAAAGCATCCATAAACATCAGCAAAAGACCCGAGATTATCACGACTTTGTACTCATTGAAGGGTAAAACGCCCCATGCGTACCCTCAACCTAGTGATCGCGGCCTGCAAATCGCGAATGAGTTTTATAAGCTTGCCAAAGATTGGCTCCGTTGAGCATGACGCGCGAATCAGACATTGTCATGCGGATATTCGCCGGCTTCGGGCTTATTGTCTTTTGTCTCTTTGTCCTGCTTGTGCTCTCTATGACATGGAAAATGCCGTTCCACGCCTATCAATTACGGATCATGCAGATACGTTTTCGATCAACTATGCATTCACTGCATCCCGTGGGGTCGCAGTTGCTTGCGGAAATGAGGCAATTCGGCAACTTCGGCAATTCCAACCACTGCGATTATCTTGTCGGCGAATTTCGCTCCAGCCATCTTTCAAAGGAAGCACTACGGCAAAGGTATGCGGCAGTAGCCACCTCTTCATTTGTGGGGGATCGCTTACTGGAAGTGGACGTTTACTTCATTGATGACGATATATTTACGCATTATCCATGGTCAAGGTGGTTGCAGGAGTATCTGCCGCATGAGCGGCCTCCTATAAACGAAAATACATATCTTATTTTTTCGTCAAACGACGGTAACCCACCCGACGGCGACATCCGGTGCCATTAGACGACGCGGCGGTGAAATGCGAGCTGTGCCGAGCTAAGCTCGGCACATTTCACGGCATGTATCGCTCATCAATATCCTATACTCCCCAGCGTCCATATCCAAAACATTGTCCCTGAACCTCGTTGACACAGAAGGTGAAAAGGGAGAGTCCTTCCCGAGATAAATTGGAAGCGTTGACCACGCATAGTCGGCAATGCACTTGAGCATCTCTCCTGTTTTTGTGCCGAGCTTAGCTCGGCACAAATATTTTGGGTTGAGATGAATATAGTGCGTAAGATATGATGCATATTCGTGCCGGTCGACGTGTTTGGCTTTGAATGTCCCCTCAAAGAGCCGTCCCGTGCGCTCATGCTTCGTATTGAAATAGTGCGCATAACTCGTGCCTATCTTGTGCATAAATGTGCTTACGCCGTTTTTTTGCTCTGGCTTGAGCATCAGGTGATAGTGGTTTGGCATGAGGCAGCCGGCGACTATGTCGACATGAGCAGGGATGGGCGTGAGCAGCTCTTTCGGCTCAAGGGAGAGTATGTCAAAGCGGAACGGGATGGTGAGAAAATGATTCAGAACGTATAGCGTATTGACAAAGCGCAACCGCTCGCGGTCATTCAGAAAGATCAGGCGCTTGTCTACGCCTCTGTTATAGATGTGATAGTATTCTCCTTCTTCAAAAATTTCTTTCCGCATCTTGTGCCGAGCTTAGCACGGCACAAGAAGGGTGGAAAGGTGTGGATAACTCAATTGTGTCTGCATACGCGAGACAGTAGGATTGGATTATGTTCAAAAATGTATTCAAGTTCGCAGGCGGCGCGGTGGTGATCGCGGCTCTGGGTATTGGCGCGCTTTTTGCCATTGACTACCTTCGCTATCAGAAAAGCCCGGAGTATCGGGCGGAGATGCAGGCGGAGCGGATCAAGAAAGAATACGCAGAGGACCCGTACGGCGGGGACACGCCGGAGGAGACCCTGGGGCTTTTTGTTGACGCGCTCAAAAAAGGGGATATAGACCTTGCGGCAAAGTATTTCGTGTTGGACAAACAAGACCAATGGCGCGAGGATCTTGCGTTGGCGAAGGATAAAAGCTTAATAGATGTCATGATTGATGAAGCGCAACGTCTACAACTTAGTAAAAAGGATGAAAAAGAAGCTTTTTATACACTCACAAATGAGAAAAATGTTGTTGAAGTTCAAGTGGTCCTGATAAAAGCACAAAACAAAAAGTGGAAAATTCAAGATTTATAAAATCGGTTTTTCTCTTGG
>CAYIBQ010000107.1:0-2091 GCA_964361695.1 uncultured Candidatus Saccharibacteria bacterium
CATTTTTCATCAATGATACGTCTCTTTCTTCATGCAATACAAAACGGAATTTCGGTCTCCCAAACCAATCGTCAACCGAAGAAATGTTCCTGTTGGAGCAAGAGTTTAGTATCGCCAGAAGAAGACATATGGTCTTCCTTGAGCGATATCTGCGATTTTTTGCGTTGCTGGAAAAAATCCCCGATAACATCAAAGATCCCGAGTTTTGCGCGGCATTTCTCGCCCTCCCCGATCGGGAGGTTGTCGGAGAAATCAAAGAGAGCGCAAAACACATTCTCGTTTTGCTCCAGCGCGCTGATGCGCTGGTAGCACCACAAGGGGGATCTATTCCACACCGGCTACACGCCGCCCTCCGAAGCGGAATGCCAGCAGATATGTAGGGCTTCGTGTACGACAGCGAGAAACTTCAAGGCGGCTTTGCCGCTTTGGAACAAGCATGTAGAGAAGAAGGAGAGCGGCGATGAAGGTGATGAGTGGATTACTTACGGCAACGATAGTGATTTGTACGGCAATTGGTGCGACAGTGTGCGGCGCACAACAAGCGCCCAACTATCGCGAGTATGTCGCGGTGCGGCTCTGGGAGCAACTGTATACGCTTCCGGACAACCCACGCGCGACGAGTGCCGCGCAAAACGTCCTGATGAAAAAACAGGCGGCGCGCGTGCTCGTCCAAGAGTACGCCCTGCGCAAGAAACTGAACATCGCGCATGATGCGATGTCAGGCACCGTGGACGGGCGCGATATGCAGGCGGCACTGCGCGAGCTGGATTTGTACGCATATGCTTTCGCGCAGAAGCAGTTCCCCAACATGCCGGGTGAGAATCCGCTCGCTGGTGAGTATGAGCCGTTCAACTGGCTTATGCATGCCATGCCGCACAGCCAGGGACTGACGGCACTGCGGGAGATGATCCTGCAGTACTCACGCCCATAGGAGACACGCGAAGCGTCCGGTAACGTGTGAAGTTCCGGACAAGAGCAGACGAGGCAAGGGAACATTACCCTTGCCTCTTTTCAATGGTGTTGATATGCCGCTAGTTCTTTTAATACGCTATAGCGTATTAAAAGAACTATCTACGCGATCGGGAGGGTAAAGGAAAAAACCGTGCCCGTGCCTTCTGTACTCGTTACGTCAATCGCTCCGTCGTGTTTTTCAATGATATTTTTGGCAACATAGAGGCCGAGGCCAGTGCCGGATGTGTGCAGACGAATGGCGTTGTCCGCGCGGAAAAATTTGGTAAACACGCGGTGTAGTTGCGGCGGCGGTATGCCGATGCCGCTGTCCTGCACTTCCACCCGCACTGTGTCGCCGTTTTCTCGTGCCCGCATGACAACCGTGCCGCCCGGCTCGGTGTATTTGAGTCCGTTGTCCAGAAAATTATCCAGCACCATGGCGATCCGTTCTTCGTCAAACACAAGATCAGGCAGGGGTTTGTTTTTGGGCAAATCCAGCGTAAAGGATACGCCCTTTTCTTTGCCGAGCATGGCATAGCGCGTAATAAATTGCTCCAACAGAGGCACGATGGACTGCTTGCGAAGCCGGATGCCGAATCTCCCTTCTTCAATGCGAGCAACACTCAAGAGGTCATTGACCAAGTCAATCATGCGCAGAGTAGCGCCCAATCCTGATTCTAACAGACGACGCTGTTCGGGCGTCAGCATGGCGCCATCGCGATCCAGGATCGTCTGATACGACCATCTGATGCCGGTGAGCGGCGTGCGCAACTGGTGCGCGGCAATGGAAACAAATTCCGACTTTATGGCGTCCAATTCTTCCAGGCGGACGTTGGCGCGGGAAAGTTCCAGATCGCGGCGGACGAGCATTTTGCCGACGCTTTCCAGTTCCGCGAGCAGATCGCGCAATTTTGTGTTGGTCGCGACAAGCTCACGGTCGCGGCGGACGAGAATTTTGCCTACTTCATAATTTTCTCCAAGCAGTTCCTGTAGGCGGGCATTCAGCGCCCGGAGCCGTACTGTACCGCGCATAACCACGAAAACCAACAGAGCCCCGAGCAAGATGGTCACCCCCGCGAGCAGGATCATCTGCGCCTGTCCTGCCAAAGCCGTGCGCCGGGGTTGTTCAAAGAATATGCT
>CAYIBQ010000108.1:0-2089 GCA_964361695.1 uncultured Candidatus Saccharibacteria bacterium
TCGTCTTTTTTTTCCAGCTTAGGTCTGACCTCCTCCAGAGACAGACCAAAACTTTCGGCAATGGCGGTGGCCGCGGCAGAGGCGTCTTCAATGATGCGGGGAGACGCGACCAGAACTTTATATGTCTTGTTGAGCGCCAAAGGCACTGGCGCGCCATCTTTGTCCACGGCAAAAATGGCGCCCCGCTCCGATGAGAGTTCTTGGGTGATGCCGTGTTGGCGGGATGCGAGCCGCACATATTCCTGATGCTGGACAATGGACATCTGAAACAGCCGTCCGAGGAGGACGACGCAGGCCGCCAAAAAAAAGAATAGGACATAGCGCAAACGCCCCTCCAGCGTCTTCGCAAACGAGTGCTTCATTTACTGATGAAATGGAGTGGTAGTCCGCGCTTCCGAAAGAGAAGCGTTTTTGGGGGTGAGATATTTGAGATCTGCGATCTCCTGCATGTTTTTGAGCGTCGCCTCATGCCGAAAAGCAAATCCTGCTTCCCGTTCGCGCTCCAGCAGTTCCATGCGCCGCACCTCTCCATCGTACCGGCCAGTATGTATTGCAATGTCGCGCATGCGCACGCCTAGGTTAAAACTCATCAGCAACATGCTGATGTACAGTATAGCACCGAGTAGTACAAAAGTCGCGGCAATACCGCCGATCGCGGGGCTTTCAAAAAATGCCGTCATACGCTCGCGCACGGCACCCAGCCGCGCAAGCGGTAATGAAGAGGATATTCTGCGATGGGCAAGAATGAGCGTAGTCATGAATTATATTTTTATAGCGGCGCGGAGCATGGCCGAACGCGCACGCGGATTATCATGTATTTCTTCTGGCTGGGGACGGACGGGCTTGGGCGTCAGTATCTGCAATACTCCTGTCTTATGCTGATTGCGCATAAATTGTTTTACGATCCTGTCTTCAAGTGAATGGAATGAAATGACGGCTATGATTCCTCCTGGTTTCAAAAGTGATACGGCGACAGGCAGGGTCTGTTCCACCGATGCCAGTTCTTCGTTTACTGCGATGCGTAGGGCTTGGAATACGCGGGTCGCGGGGTGTATGCGGCCGGTGCGGGCGGGCGCCGGATATGCGTGCCAGATAATGTCCGCCAGATGTTTTGTAGAAGTGATGGGCGTTTCCCTGCGCTCTTGGGCAATTCTGCGGGCAATGCGTCGGCTAAACCGTTCCTCACCGTAGCGCATAAATATATCGGTCAATTCTGTCTCTGAAAATGTCCGTATGATATCTCCAGCGCTCATGCGGCCTGGTTCAGGGCGGTATCGCATATCCAGTGGCTCATCTTTTGAAAAAGCGAATCCCCTGCCCGACTGGTCTGTATGATATGAACTGAACCCCAGATCAAACAATATGCCATCAACCGATGTGATGCCCTGTTCGCGTGCGATGTCTTCCATCATTCGGTAACTTTCGCACACGAGGTCTATGTTCTTTATGCCTGCCTTGTCATTTCTGCGTTCTGATTCCTGGATGATATCGCAATCCCAGTCCATGCCGATGAGACGTCCCGTGCTTCCGATGCGTTCTGCCAGTACCCGCGCATGTCCCCCGCCATTGACCGTTGCATCAATATAGATCTGGCCGGGCCGAGGATGCAGAATGTCCATTACTTCATTCAGCAATACGGGCGTGTGTATATCGGTCATGGTCAGTACAATCCCATCTCTCCCAGCTTTTCGGCAATCATATCGGTATTTTTCTCCACATCCGCTTTATACGTATTCCATCGCTCCTCATCCCACACCTCCAAGCGGTTATACACCCCTGCGATCACTATTTTCTGCTTCAGTCCGGCGTATGTCTTCAGATAGTCGGGAATCAATATCCTGCCCAGTTGATCCAGCTCTACTTCTACGGCTCCGGCGAGCATGAGGCGGCTGAAACTGCGCGTATTCCCCTGCCCTACCGGCAATTGTGAGAGTTTTTCCGTCAGTTTCTGCCACTCATGCATGGGATACAGCGACAAGCAGTTATCCAAACCCCGCGTCAGCACCGCCGTCTCTCCCATCTCCTTTCTTACTTTTGAGGGGATTGCCAGCCGTTTCTTGGGATCCAGAGTGTGTTGGTATTCGCCGAT
>CAYIBQ010000109.1:0-1894 GCA_964361695.1 uncultured Candidatus Saccharibacteria bacterium
TCAATGACTTCGTCAAAAAAGAAATCGGCGGCGTTTTTCTGGTACAGGTCGGGATGCGCTGATTTTGCCCTGGCACTCCACGCGACTTTCACCTCACTCACCGATGCATGCATGGCCTGCTTGTCTTTCTGGTATACTGCGGCCTCTATATCGGCATGGAATTCATTTTTGAGCAGTGCGGCAAGGGGTTCTGCGAGCGTCAACAAAGGCACGGTGCGTTTTGCGCGCCCATGTTTGGCAATGATACCTTCCTGAAACGCGATAAGTTCTTTGATCGCCGCAAATCCATGCTCCAGCGCCGCGCCAAAATCCGCTTCCGTGATTTCATTGGCTCCGGCTTCAATCATATTCACGCGGTCTTTGGTGCCGGACACCACGACATCCATGTCTCCGGCACTGCGCTCCTCAAATGAAGGAGTGAGGACAAATGCTCCCTCGCGGCGTGCAACGCGTACGCCTGCGATGGGCCCCTGCCACGGAATGTCGGACAAAGAGAGTGCCAGTGATGCGCCAAGAAGGGCTGCGACATCGGGATCATTTTTGTCATCAATGGACAGGATGCTTGCGACAACTTGTACTTCGTTTCTCATACGCATGTTAAAACGCGGGCGGATGGAGCGATCAATGGCGCGCGCCGCGAGAGTCGCCTCTTCCGACGGCCTGGTTTCGCGCTTGATAAATCGCGAACCGAGGATTTTGCCCGTTGCATAGTATTTCTCCTCGTATTCCACGGTGAGCGGGAAAAAGTCTCCTCCTTCGCGCGGGTTTGGGTTCATGACGGCGGTGACTAGGACGGTCGTGTCGCCGACGCGGACGAGAACCGAACCGGATGCCTGTTCGGCCCAGTTGTTGAGGGTTATTTCAAATGTCTGCTCTCCGATACGGTGTGTATAGGTAGGATAGGTCACGGATAAAAAGTTATTTCATCTGTAAAAGATACTTGCGCGGCTCCAGGCCCATATCCGTAAAATCATCAGCCGCTTCTTTGAGCCGCTGTGACGTGGAGCGTCCAAATGCCATGACTTCCGCCTGCTTGCCGTGCGCTTTGAGGTATTCAATCAAGGGGACAAAATCGCCGTCGCCGGTGACGAGCACGATGGAATCAATCGCTCCCTGGGAAAACTTGACCGCGTCAATCGCCATGCCCACGTCCCAGTCGGCTTTTTTTACGCCGCCCGGAAATATCTGCAGATCCTTGATCTGCGCTTCTATCCCGCTTTTTGTCAGCGCTTCCAAAAAGGGCTTTTCTTCTCCCGATTCCGTGCGGATGACGTAGCCCGTCGCGCGCACCAACTCGCGGCCTGCGACGGCCGCCTTCAGCACCTCTTTGAAATTTACCCGCGCATTGTACAAATGCTTGGCCGAGTGGTACATATTCTGCGCATCAATGAGAACCGCCACCCGCTGGGCTTTGTGTTTTATGATGCTCATGAACGTTTGAGTCCGAGTTTTTTGATGACACTGCCGTACTGGCGCATGTTCTGGTCTTTCAGATATCCGAGTAATTTCTTGCGCTGTGCCACCATCGTGAGAAGTCCGCGGCGGGAGTGATTATCCTTGCGGTGAATCTTGAGGTGGTCGGTGAGGCGCAGGATTTCTGCCGAGAGAATGGCGATCTGGACGGCCGAAGAGCCGGTGTCTTTGTCATGCACGCGTACCTTCCCGATCACTTTTTGCTTTTCTTTTGCATTCAATGCCATATACTTCACTCTATCATGAAACGACTTTTTCTGCAACTACCACGCTTTTCAGCCGTTTCAACGGTGTGTATAGCTTTGGTGCTCCCCTTGTTCGCCCATGCCGCTCCTCCGCTTTCTGTTCCATTCACCTCCCAAGCGCCTCGGGGTAATTGGGCAAGTCCGTGGAAGGATTATTGCGAAGAAGCGTCGGTGGT
>CAYIBQ010000110.1:0-1806 GCA_964361695.1 uncultured Candidatus Saccharibacteria bacterium
CTTCCGATCTCGCAAAAAACAATGGTTTTAAGTTTTGCCCAAACATGACTTTCAAAAAATGAATGGGCTACAGCAACCATAATTGAAATTCGGGATATGTTTCCCTGTCGTAAAAATCAAAATTTTTGTCGTCTCCCCACACAAGCTCGGTAAAATTCTCATAATCCTCACTATATCCTTTGCACACCACAAAAACGTGGCTAAAAGGATTAAGCCGTAAAATCAGTTTCGCAAAAAATGGTGAAAGTGGTATCTCCATATCAAAAAGTTAGATTATTTTCCACGCTAACAATCTCAAAAGTTTTCGTGTGCCATTCCGATAACTTATTGTAGTCCATAAATTGCACGCGCGTCTTGATTGGCATGAAGGCGTTGAGGGCCAATTTCCCTGCATACTCTGCTTTTCTTACTTTGTCTGCAACAATGAAAAAGTTGGTGTTGAAATCCTGCAATTCTACGAACTTCAGTAGTGAGTTTTGAATATCGGTTGAATGCTCGACTTCGAAAAGCACGCTCGGCATTTTTCTGACATTGAACCAGCAAACATCAACGGTTTTCGCTTTTCGCACAATATGGTCGTAGCCAAATTGGTAAAAGTCAGTTTGCGCACTTATTTCACCAAGCGTTTTTCCTAAAAATCGTTTGTTTTTATCTTGGCTTGGTACAAAAGTTTCGTACTGCTTCAATTTGCCGATTTCCACGAGCAAACCTTGATAATAACTGTGATTAAAAAGCTCTTGTTCATGCTTTGGCATCGTTTCGGTCGGCAGTATGTCTTGCGACAACTTGTTTTTGTGTAACAACAACGCCCAAAGTCCGGGCTTAATCTTAAAGAAAAATCTCTCGTCTTGGACAATGCGGCGAATACTTGCAAAAGGCGTTTTCGTTTTCCATTCAACGCTTGGCACTTTCAAAACTTCTTGATTGAGATAACCAAGTGTCGCAAATCCGCCGTTTCGTTCCATTATTTTTATTACTGCTTCGTGCTGTTTCATATTATTCAAGGTGAAATTCAAAATCTTTCTTTAGTCCGTTGCTTTTGTCCCATTCGCCTTTATTGACGCTAACGCGCCGCCCAGCGTGAACGGTGAAGCCGCCATTTGATAGAAGATAGGGTGGATCGGCAAAAATCATATCAACCGAATTTTCGGGGAGTTCCGCAAGTAAATCCAAGCAGTTCGCTTGATATAGTTTGAATTTTGAATTGTCGTAGTATGGTTTTTGCATCATTTTCAATTCGGCAACGCAGAAATATCTATGTCGCATACTTTATTTTCCGATTCGCTATAAGCTCCTACTTTTTCAATAAAATCTTTCCGTACCTTTTTTCTCTCCGAGGTATCTCGTTGCCTCTCGCTAACGAAAGAGCGTAATATTCTTCCCTCCTCTATGTATTTATTCATATCTTCTCGAGATAATATCTCACCAACACAAGAGTATGCCCTACTTTGTTCTCTCACCACTTCCGTTACCGTCCCCTCATTCACTATCGGTTGTGTCACTTCCATCTGTAACGCCAATGCATACTGCAAAAGCACCGCGCGGGTCTTAGCTGAATCAGGGTATGCTTTAAAGATCGCAAGCTCCACATCATCACGGATACCGTTTGTGTTCGCATCAATGCCCGCTATGGTCTTGTCGGCATCAGCGCCGGGATCCGGCGGGAGATTCTTACCCATCACATCATCCACGGTGAGTTTGGTGGAATGAATTCTCTCTACTTCTGCGGCGGTTCTCTCCTCCTCCTTTAGTTGCACCATACGCACAATCACCAGTGCTACAAAACCCAGTGCAAGGGCAATGCCA
>CAYIBQ010000111.1:0-1731 GCA_964361695.1 uncultured Candidatus Saccharibacteria bacterium
TTTCCTGATTGCGCGCCACCACCATCACGCCCGACGTATCCCGATCCAGCCGGTGCACGATACCCGGGCGCACCGGATCCTCCCCTACTCCCGCGATTTCAGGAAATTTTTCAAGCAATTCGTCCACGAGCGTGCGCCCCACGACCGAAGCACCGCCGTGTACCGATAGTCCCGGCGGTTTGTTGACGACGATGATATCCTGATCGGAATAAATAATCCGCATGCAATCATAGTATACACTAACGCCACGATCGTTTGTTAGTGTATACTTCAGTTTTTTCTTTTGGTTTTTTATCGCTATGAATGTCTCTCCACTTTGCTGAAGTAGTTTTCCCGCACCAGGATAAAACGCAACATGCCCTGGGTGACCAGACGGATGAGGAGTGCTATCAGCACCACAAGCGCAATGCTGAATAATTTGGCCGCAACAGGCGCGTGGAGAAACGCCGCCACGGCAAACGACAGTATGCCAGACGGCTCACGAAAGAACACGGTCAGACCATTGGCAAACACCCGCTCCACAAACACGAGCCGCCCCATGCCATAGAGCAAGGCGGAGAGTACTGCGACTTCCACGAGCAGGATGGGCGCCAACTTGCGCACCAGCCATACGCGATAGATGCGGCGCAAAACATCGCCGCGAAAGCGTGTCGCTCCCCCCCCGATGATATGCTCCTGACCGATGGTTTCATTCATAGAGATACGTTAGTGTTATCTGATTCGTCGTTTATTTTTCTAAAAAGTTTTTTTGCCCGGAACAGGCGCATCTTGAGGGTGGGGATGGAAATGTTTTCCTCTTTGGCGACCGTACGGTAGGATTTGTCCTCCAGATAGTAGCGCCGCAGTACCGAGCCCAGATGTCCGGGCATTTTATCCAAAGCACGGGCAACGGCCTGTTTGGCGTCTGCGGAAAAAGAAATCCGCGTATCCATGAACTCTCCGCCCGGTTCCTGATAGATGCCCGGATCTTCAACCGCAAACTCCCCGCGCTTGAGCCGGCGATAGTGCGTGATGGCGGTGTTGATCGTCACCTTGTACGCCCATGATTTAAACTCAATGCCCTCCAGCTTCTGAAATTTCTCGGCATTGCGGTACATTTTTACAAATGCTTCCTGCACGATGTCTTCCGCCTCTTCACGGTTGCGGACGACGCGGAGCGCCGCGCGCATGAGGGGTTCCTGGTACCGCTCGGTAAGCATCTCAAACATCGCGGGCTCGTACAGCGCCGCGACGAGAATCTCTTCATCTTTCATGTCTCCCGCGCCCGCTGTGGGCGCAAAAGACATATCTTCTTCCAGGTATGACGACATGAAGCGAATCCGTCCGGCTCTCTTTAGATAAAACGCTGGAACACAAAGCCGGTTTCGTATGTCTCTCAATATACAACATTTTCTGCTCTTTCGCAAGAAAAAGCCGCCCGAACGCGTCGGAGCGGCGATATGATACCCGATGCATCAGCCAGCCCGTATGAGATGCGGATAGCAAGGCATAGGGCGCAGGTGCCTGATGTAATCGTGCAGATCCTCATGATATGCCGCCGACGCGTCGTATGCCTGTTCAGAGATCATACCCTTCTGGTACAGCAGGGAGAGCATCTCCCACCAGCGAAACACTGAAACGACGGGGCACCCCCGGATCGCCGCGTGTGATGCACCAAAATCTATGAGCACGAAAAACGCGCTTGTCGTCGCCCCATATGTTTTCAGCTGATGGAAGGCAGTTATCTTGGCA
>CAYIBQ010000112.1:0-1636 GCA_964361695.1 uncultured Candidatus Saccharibacteria bacterium
CCGACAGCCCAGACAGACGCGCAATGCCGTCGGACACCTCAATCACGCGCCCGATTTTTTCGGGTTTTACTTCTTTTGCAAGCCCTTCCAGCTCTTTTTTCAGTCCTTCAATAATGGGAGAAGTCATGAATGTGTGCGAGAAAATAATATTTCCAGGCGTCGTGATGCCGTGGCATCAATCAGGGTCTCTTCGTCAATCACCATGCGCACGCCTGCCAAGAGCAACGGATTTATTTTTTCGGTGATAATGGCTTTGGAGCCGAGCGCGCGTTCAATGCTACGGCGATGGCTCGGACTCAACGGTGCGGGGGTCTCCACTTCTGCCGCGCGTATACCGCGTTTCCGGCGCATCATGCGTCCCGTTTCCCGCACCACGCGATCAAGATGCTTGAGAGCCCGCGCCTTGGTCATATGACGAAACAAACGGGCGGCAATATGCTTGCGTTCTGTGGGGGTTTTATCTTCCAGGGCGCTCGCCAGCGCCGCGGCGTATTGTAGAATCGTGTATTTCATTTCTGCATGGCGCGCACTGCGGCGTCTATCAGCTCGCGGTCGCGCGGCAGAGGCGGCATTTTCATGAGCGCTGACGCGATGCCGTCGCGGACGATTTCCCGGGCCTCGCGCTCCAGTTCTTCGCGGAGTTTGTTTTTTTCTTCTCTGATCACGCGCTTGGCCTCTGCGATCATGTGCTCGCCTTTTTTACCGGCTTCGGTGATCAGGAGGTCGCGCTGTTCTTTACCCGTCTGTTCTGCGCGGCTGACAATATCCAATGCCGCGGCTGAAGCCGCGGACAGTTTTTCCTCCTGCAGTGTGACTATATCTGCCATACGCTTCTCCGCGTCGCGAGTCAGTGCCAGTCCCCGCTCTATTCCCTCGCGGCGCTCCCGCAATACGCCGAGTATTGGCCGGTAGGCAAATCTCCAGAGGATAAAAAGGAGTACGCCAAAATTGACCGCCTGTGCCAGCAGGATTCTCCAGTCAATGCCAAACTGTCGGACGAGCTCCTCCATCGTAGCTTTACACGAACTTGATGACGAGGGCTACGACCAGCGCGTAAATCGCGATGGCTTCTGCAAACGCGATCGCAAGAATCATCGCGGTCTGCACCTTTGCCGCGGCCTCCGGATTGCGGCCTATCGCCTCCAGCCCTTTTGAGCCGATAAACCCGATGGCCGCCGCCGGCACCATCGTGCCCCCGACCAACGCTCCCGCGGTGGCCAATACTTTGATGGTCTCTGCATCCATATGTAACGAAATTCCAAATTTCAAACGCCAAATTCCAAATAATACTCAAATTCCAATGACCAAAATACCAAACGCGTTCCGTATTGGAATTTGGTATTTGAGATTTATTTGTGATTTGTCATTTGTGATTTGGATTTTACCATGTAATGATGTACGACCTCTGGATGATTGTTTTCCTCGTGGTGGCTTATCGCAATGCTGATAAAGACCGTCGTCAGCATAGCAAACACCAGCGCTTGCACAAACCCGACAAAGATCTCAAGCATGAGAAACGGGAGTGGCCCCCCGAACGGCATGAGAAAGCCGGTTACCACGAGCAGGACCTCTCCGGCAAATATGTTCCCGAAGAGGCGAAATGAGAATGATATGATCTTAGCAAATTCAGAGATAA
>CAYIBQ010000113.1:0-1630 GCA_964361695.1 uncultured Candidatus Saccharibacteria bacterium
CCAGAAATGAGGTGATCCTGGCTTTCTGGTACGGGAGAAGGACAAAAAACCATGCAATGCTGGCGGTTGCAATGCCGACGGCGAGGAGATAAAAAAAATGCCGCAGGCGCATGCCGGAAAAAAGTACGGCCGCAACCCAGATGGCGATGAGCACGACTGCGGAGCCCGGATCGGGCTGGAGCATGACCAGGAGCATGGGCAGGACGAGATAGAGACCAGAAACGATAAGGTGCCGTATGCGATAAATTTCAATGTGGCGTTTGGAGAAAAATTTGGCGAGCAGAACGGCAAGAGAAAGTTTGGCAAGCTCCACGGGCTGGAGCGCTACGCCGCCGATCTGAAGCCATGCCCTGATACCGCGGACGCGCGGACTGACGATGAGCACCGCGGCGAGCAGGAGAATGGCGAGGGCGTAGAGAGCAATGACTGCGGCGGTTTGCGTCCGGAAGATACGAAAATCAACCATGCTGGAGCCGATGAGCAATATGATGCCGACGCCTGCCCAGACGAGCTGGCGTTCAAAAAAGTGCGTGGCACGTATGCCCGACAAACTAAAAAGTGAAGTGAGGCCGATGGCGATGAGCAAAAGTACAGCTCCCATCAGGAGCCAGTCAAAGCGCCGTATATGGGTGAACAGGGCTGACATGGGAGGTAGGCGGGGCTATTGCGGACGGACAATGGCGTCTTCGGCAAAGAGGTTTACGCGGGGTATGACTTCAACTCTTGCGATGGTGCCCGATAAAACATCAGGCCATACCGAGGCCACGGTTCTGCGTTCATGGGGAGCAATGTCTTCAGTGAGCACACGGTTGGCGCCGATAAGGTTTCCGGCGTCGTCAAAAATGACAAATGTCACTTCCATGCGGCGGTACTTCATCGGTCCGCCGTTAAAAATTTGCGCTTCTGCAATGCTGTGCTTTCTGCCTTCTTCACTGATGCGATGTTCGCGGCGCTCCACGGTCAGCGGCGGCCGCTCGTAGGTAGTACTCTTCCATGCAACCCGTTCCACGGCAAATTCTACTCTCATGGGCTCGCGCGATGTGCGGATGTTTGGCTCAATGATGGTAAAACGCTCGCCGGGATAGATGTAGGCTGTGCCTTCTTTGTGGCCGATGATGCCGTACTGGTCAAGCAGGGTAAATTCATAGCGGACAAGGTCGGATGAAAGGGTTTGATTGGGGTTTTCTACCAGTGCCGCCACGTCGTACGTTTCCTCTCCTGCCCTGCCAAAGCGCGTCCAAAACACCGCAAGCGGCTTGGGATTTTTCAGTTCGCATGGAGCACATAGCCCCCCGCAATCCACGTCCGTCTCGCCGTTATTGCGCCGGTTATCAGTACAGCTTGCCGCGGGCAAGGAACGCCCTATTATAAAAAACACAACGGCGCTGGCGAGTGCCGCAAGAATTGCAATGACGGTCAGTTGTCGCCGTACGCGCCAAGACATGCGCATGTCCTCTATCATATATCATCCCTGCGCCAAAAGGAAAACAACCCCAGATGTAACGTCGGGGGGTTTTCCTGATAGCACGGAAATTTGTATATGCCGGCGTATCCTACTTTCCCGATGCCTAGTGGGGCACAAGTATCATCGGATCCGCGCGCTTTCACTGCTCTGTTCGGAATGGGAAGA
>CAYIBQ010000114.1:0-1508 GCA_964361695.1 uncultured Candidatus Saccharibacteria bacterium
TTTGCTCAAAAGCGTTCAGTTTGTCTTTCAAAAGTTGTTTTTGATTGACGAGTTTGTTTTTGGCTTCTCGGTATTCGGCAAGGTTAAGGGCATTTTCAAGATAAGCGTTCATCAGTTTTTCCAATTTCTCGTCAATCATTTTTATCTCGACTTGAATTTTTTGAGCAAAAAAGCGAGATGATTAAGCTTTCGTTTCTTTGTCAATTTCAAGCTCGCTTAACATTTTTTCCGCCCAATCATCAGGCAAAGAAACTTTTTGTATCGCTTCGTTAATTTGAGATGATTTTTTTCTCTCCTCGTAAAAACATTTTGCGAGCAAATGTGGTTTGGATTTTTCTTGGTGCAATTTTGAATGGTAATTAGTGGGAAACGTAACCAAAATAGATGTTGATAAAGAGTTTGAATAAATTGTCGTTGCGGTGGTTGAAACGATACTCCACTTCCTTAAGATACATCGGAAAATGATATTTGGAAACACCGCGATAGTTGTACAGGATATGCTTGGCAAAACTCCAAAAACCCTCAATGCCGTTGATATGATTCCTGGTCTTTTTGTCCACCAGTGTTTTCGAATGATTCACGGTGCGGTGCTTGCCCAGCCGCTTCAGGGCCGGAGATCATCGGGATTATCCAATGTGGTCAACGTGTGCTGATCAGCGACAAAGTACATACAGGTATTGTCACTTTCTTGATAATCAACAAAATGTTGCACTGCTCCCACAAAGTTTCCAAAATGCATCCGTCCTGTTGCACGAATACCCGAAAGTACTACTCCGCTCATGGATTCTCCTTCGCTTATACCTACTGCTAACTGTCAAAGGGCATATCTATCGGCTCTACGAAGCCATACGGAACACCCATAAGCTCAGCCGACATTGAGATCAAAATACGCCCTCCATTGTCATTGTCAAGCCGTTGAATAAACATCGCCGCGTGATATAATTTATCGTAATGAAAGAAAATTACCGCGCGTGGGAGATTGACTTTGATGAGTTTTATCGGCAGGCGAGCGATCGGGATCGCTTGAAGTTTTTGGTGCGGTTTGCGGTGTTAGCACCCTCCAGTCATAATAGCCAGCCGTGGAGGTTTGAGGTTCGCGATGCTGAAATCTTGCTCCACAGCGGGTCTTGACATTTTTGATTCGTTGATATAGTGTAGAATTATTATGACATACGGCTGGAGAGGACTTATGCTAATGGTTATGCGTCCGTCTGATGGCGACCGGATGAGCATGTGTGGCCATGGATGTATGATGATGACTCTTAACCTTAGCGTAAACGCGCGCGCATAAAACCCCTGTTCACAGGGGTTTATGTTGCTTCAGATATGAAAAAAAAGGAGTTTGCAATCCATTGCGGAGGAGGCGGAGGTATGATGTATGGCATGGCGCTGGAAAAGTGCCTGCAAGGTATGCGCGGCCGGATCCCGCAGGGCGGAATAGTGTGCGGACTCGTGTGTGAAAAAGTGTGCGAAAAAGACCCCTCATAACGGAGGGGTCTTGTGTTTTT